>JBBDIU010000148.1:0-12531 GCA_040880205.1 Cellvibrionaceae bacterium | reverse complement strand
GTTGTCGACGGTCACATCAGCAAACACCGGACTCCTGTCTTCACGTTGGGTGGCATGCCCAAGAAAGGAATAACCGTAGGTGGGTAGTGCCAAACGGGATGAGGGCACAGGTTTGGATTCGCCTCGAATACTGACCCTTTAAGGGTCTCAAGGAACCGATCCGGTTCCGTCAACGCCGCTTCGAGCGGCTCACAGAATGAAAGCCCCCGGGCTCTGCCGGGGGATGGTTACTTTTTTGATACCTTATGTACAAACGCCTCATGTACAAAGATTATGGGCTGGAGTAAATCCCGTGGAGTCTGATAAATCGCTCAGGCACATTGCCATCATCATGGACGGCAACAGCCGCTGGGCAAAAAAGCGCGGGATGGTCCACATCAATGGCCACAAAGCGGGCGTTGAACGTATTCGCGACATGCTCACCGTGTGCCGGGACGAAGGCGTTGAAGCGCTCACCTTGTTTGCCTTCAGCAGTGAAAACTGGAAGCGGCCAGCGCGCGAGGTGGACGCGTTGATGAGTTTGTTCCAAACCTATCTTAGCAAGGAGGCTCCACGGCTCAAGGAGGAAGGGATTCGCCTGCGGATTATCGGGGGGCGTACCCGCTTCAGTCAAAAAGTGCTTTCGGCGGTGGAAAACGCCGAAGACCTGACCCGAGCTGGCAGTACCCATTTGATCATCGCGGCGGACTACGGCGGCAAGTGGGACATTGCCAACGCCGCCCGCGCCATTGCCGCCAAAGCCGTCGACGGAAAGCTGGCGATCAACGAGATTACCGAAGAGACGCTGAACCGTGAGCTTGCACTGGCCGATCTATCGCCGCCGGACCTGTTGATCCGTACCGGCGGCGAGTGTCGAATCAGCAATTTTCTCCTTTGGCAGACGGCCTACGCGGAGCTCTATTTCAGCGAGAAATTGTGGCCCGATTTTACCGGCGATGATTTGTCTGCCGCCGTTGTTGAGTTCCACCAGCGACAGCGTCGATTTGGCCTGACCGGCGATCAAGCACGGGGTGTTTCCGGTGCTTAGCCAACGAATCGTAACCGGGCTCATACTGGCCGCCGGGGTTCTGGCCGCGGTCTTTCTACTATCGTTCACCTTGTTCGCGCTGTTGGCCGCGTTGGTATTCGTGATCGGTGCCTGGGAGTGGTCGCGACTGGCGCATTTTTCCGGCCTGGGGCGCGGCCTGTGCACGCTGGCGTTTGCGCTTTTGCTTGTGGCTTGTGGCTGGTGGATTGGCTTTCAACGGCTTGCCGAGGAGACCATGGAATTACGCATGGCGATTGTGGCGGCGCTGGCAGCGGTCTGGTGGATAGTCGCGGCGGGTCTGGTTAGGAGCTATCCCGCCCGCGCGGGGCTTTGGTCCCGGCGTTGGGAGCAGTGCCTGATTGGTTTATTGGTGATTGTCCCGGCTTGGGCGGCGTTGGTGTTCTTGCGCGGCGAGCCGAGAGGGGAATGGCTGATTGTTATCCTGGTAGTGAGTGTGGTCTGTGCCGATACCGGTGCCTACTTCGTGGGCCGGCGATGGGGCAGGCACAAGCTGGCGCCCAGCGTCAGCCCCGGCAAGTCGACCGAGGGGGTATACGGTGGCTTTGCCTGCAGCCTGCTGTTCGCGGTGGTTCTGGTGCTTGCCCTCGGAAGGAGCGCCGACGATTGGTGGCTGTTGGCGCTAATCGTGCCGGCCAGCCTAGTTTCAGTGGTGGGCGATTTGCTGGAGAGCATGCTCAAGCGCCAGCGCGGTATCAAGGATAGCGGTAGCATTCTGCCCGGACACGGTGGCGTGTTGGACAGGATGGACAGTGTTACTGCGGCGGCCCCGGTGTTTGTGCTCGCCTATGTATTGACCGGCTGGCGGTTGTAGCGATGCAAGTTACAGTGAAAGACATTGCCAAAAAAGATAAGGGCAAAAAAGAATCGGTAACAATACTCGGCGCTACCGGTTCAATCGGGCTTAGCACTCTGGATGTGATTGCCCGTCACCCGGAACGATTCTCTGTGTTTGCTTTGACTGCGAACACCCAAAGCCAATTACTCGCTGAACAATGTCTGGTGCACAGGCCCCGTTACGCCGTATTGCGCGACGAACGTGCGGCCGAGGCCCTGGCCAATCAATTGCGTGTTGCCGGATCTGATACCGAAGTGTTGGCGGGGGACAGCGGTTTGCTGGCGGTTGCGGCGCACCCCGAGGTGGACGTCGTCATGGCGGCCATCGTCGGTGCCGCGGGCCTGGAACCGACACTGGCCGCGGTGCGAGCCGGAAAAAGAGTGTTGCTGGCTAATAAGGAGGCGCTGGTTATGGCGGGCGCCTTGTTCATGGAAGCGGTGCGGGATTATGGGGCTATCCTGTTGCCCATCGACAGCGAGCACAACGCTATTTTCCAGTGCCTGCCGAAAAATTTTCATAGCTTGGCCCAAAGCGGAGTCAGGAAAATTCTACTGACCGGTTCCGGCGGTCCGTTCCGCACCACACCTCTGGCGGAATTGGAGTCCGCGACGCCGGCCCAGGCCTGCGACCACCCAAACTGGTCCATGGGCCCCAAAATATCGGTGGATTCGGCCACCATGATGAACAAGGGGCTGGAATTTATCGAAGCCTGCTGGCTTTTTGGCGCCCGTCCCGATCAAATTGATGTGGTAGTCCACCCGCAAAGTGTGGTCCACTCCATGGTGGAATACCTGGATGGTTCGGTACTTGCCCAACTGGGCAATCCCGACATGCGAACGCCTATTGCCTACGGCCTGGCTTGGCCGGAGCGGATTGGGTCCGGGGCGGACCGCTTGGATTTGCTCAAGCACGGCCCCTTGGAATTTACGGCTCCCGATTTGCAGCGCTTCCCCTGTTTACGCCTGGCCATGGAATCAGTGGAGGCGGGCGGCACTGCTCAGGTCGCGCTGAATGCGGCCAACGAGGTTGCAGTCGCCGAATTCCTGGCTGGACGTCTACCGTTTACCGCGATTGCGACTATCATCGGAAAAGTGATGAACAGGGTGGCGCTGGTTGAACCCAGCAATATCGAGGTGGTCCAAAGCGCCGATGCCGAGGCCCGGCAACTGGCGCGCGAGCTGCTGCCGGCACAAAAAAGGTCGGTATAAAAAACACGTATTTAGACACGCGCCCGTAAGAGACGTTAGAGCATGCTTGGTGGTTTAGAAACAATTCTCTGGTTTTTGGTTGCCCTGATCATCCTGGTCACCATCCACGAATTCGGCCATTTCTATGTGGCGCGTCGCTGCGGCGTACGCGTACTGCGTTTTTCCGTCGGCTTTGGCAAGCCGTTGTTTGCCTGGCGCGACAACGCCGGCACCGAGTACACTATCGCACCCATACCGCTTGGCGGTTACGTCAAGATGCTCGATGAACGCGAAGGCGAGGTCAAGCCGGAAGACCTGCCCTACGCTTTCACTCGTAAATCAGTTGGACAGCGAATCGCCATTGTTGCAGCCGGTCCCCTGGCCAATTTTATCCTTGCCGTTCTGTTGTTTTGGGCGCTTCTGATCCCGGGTACGGCGGGTTTTGTACCGATTGTGGGTGAAGTTGAAGAGGGTTCCATCGCTGCCAGTGCCGGGCTGGTTGAAGGCCAGGAAATTGTCGCGGTGGACGGCAAACCCACCCCCACCCGACAAGCCCTTAGCCGGCAATTGATCGAGCGCCTGGGGGAAACCGGCGTGATCACGTTTACGGTTAAATACCCGGGTTCCTCCCTGGAATATACCTCCCAGGCAAACATTAACGACTGGTTGAAGTCCTCGGAAGAGCCCGACGTACTGGCTGGTATTGGCCTGCGCCTGCAACAGCCCCCGGTGGTTGTGGGCGAGGTGCTGGAAAGCAGCCCCGCCGAGCGCGCGGGCTTTGAGATGGGTGATCGCGTCATCAGCGCTGACGGGACGGTAATCGAGGACTGGAACGAATGGGTCGATTACGTCAGTGCCCGGCCCGGTGAGGCTATTGATGTGCTGGTAGATCGCGATGGTCGCGACATCGCTCTGTTTGTCACTCCCGCGTTGGAAACCGATGAACAAGGGAAGCCCACGGGCAAGATTGGCATGGGCGGCCAGTGGCCCGAAGAGTCCATTCGCCGCTACCACTACTCCATTCCAGGTGCTTTTGTCGAGGCGGCGGGGGAAACCTGGAGTACCACGGTGTTCATTCTCGATTCCGTGAGAAAGTTGATTATCGGTGAGATATCCACGAAAAACTTGAGCGGACCCATCACCATTGCTAAAGTGGCGGGCTCTTCGGCGGATGCCGGCTGGATGAGTTTCGTTAGCTTCCTGGCGCTGCTGAGTGTCAGCCTGGGGGTTTTCAATTTATTGCCGATTCCTGTTCTCGATGGCGGTCACCTGGCCTACTTTCTGGTGGAAGCGGTGAAAGGCAGTCCGGTATCCGAGCGGGTGCAGATAATCGGCTATCAGGTGGGATTATTTGTTGTCATCGGAGTCATGTTGCTGGCGCTGTACAACGATGTGTTGCGATTGTAACTGTGGCGTTTGTATAACCGCGTCAAGCAGACACATAAGAGAAGCAGACACATAAAAACAGGTAACACGGCTGGATGGCAACATTCCAGCAGCCCCGAGAGAAATTTTGAGATATTTTGTTCACAGTGCGTCAAACAATATCCCGCTAGCAGGTGCAATACCATTCGCCGAAGCCCGCGATCCTATTGACGAGTCGATCCAGTTGTCATTAAAGATTTAATCAGAAGTTGTTTATGAAGTGCATTGCCTGCCTGCTAGTATTTTTGTTTGTGTCCCTGTCGCTATCCGCACAGGACTTGCCACCCGCCGAGCGATTTCAGGTGACTGATATTCGTGTGGAGGGCCTGCAACGGGTCTCTGCCGGTACTGTGTTTGCCGCGCTGCCGATTCAGGTGGGGGATGTTGTTTCCCAGCTCACGTTGAGCGAAGCCACGCGGGAATTGTTTAGCACCGGCTTGTTTGGTGATATTGAGATCGGGCGCGATGAAGGTGTACTGGTCATTTCCGTAACCGAGCTACCCGCCATCAGCGAAATCAATATTGACGGCAACAAGGCCATCAAAACCGAGGATTTGATGCGCAGCTTGCAGGATAACGGTTTGGCCGAGGGGCAGATTTTGAAACGCGCCACCCTGGAAGGCATGGCGCAAAGCCTGCAGCGCGAATACGTCAAGCAGGGCCGCTACGGCGCGTCCGTGGATACCGAGGTGGTTGACCTCCCCAACAATCAGGTTCGGCTCAATATCAACGTCGATGAGGGCAAGGAAGCGCGCATCAAACACATTAACATTGTCGGTAATAGCGCCTACGATGAAGACGAATTGTTGGACCTGTTCGAGATAAAAACCACGGGTTGGTTCTCCTGGATGAGCGGCAACGACAAATACGCCAGTGAACGGTTGACCGGCGATTTGGAACGCTTGGAATCCCACTACCGAAATCGCGGTTATTTGGAGTTCAACATCGATTCGGCACCGGTATCCATTAGCCCGGACCGGGAGCAGGTCTACATCACCATCAATATTACCGAGGGGGAGGTCTATACAGTCGACGAAGTCAATCTGGCGGGCAACCCGATACTGTCCGAAGAGGAAATTCGTCGTTACATAGCGGTACGCCCTGGCCAGACCTTTTCCCAGCTACTGATGACGACGTCGTCGGACTATGTGACCCAGCGGCTGGGTAATGAAGGTTATACCTTCGCCGAAGTGCGTGGACTCCCCGAGCCCAACCAGGAAGACAAAACCGTCGACATTACCTTCTATATCGATCCAGGCCAGCGTGCCTATGTCAGGCGCATCGACTTCCGTGGCAACTTGCAAACCGCTGATGAGGTGCTGCGGCGGGAGATGCGGCAGATGGAAGGCGGCTCTGCTTCCACCCGCCAAATCGAACAATCCAAGGTGCGTCTGGAGCAACTAGGCTTTTTCAGCGAAGTCGAAGTGGAAACCGAGGAGGTGCCCGGTACCGCGGATCAAATCGACGTGACCTACACGGTTGAAGAGCAGGCCAACCGATCAATCAACTTTCAACTGGGCTATTCTCAGGGCTTCGGCGCGGTGGTGGGTACCCGTTTTGTGGACGAGAACTGGTTCGGGACCGGCAAGCAGGTGGGTTTCGGCATTAACAAAAACGCCTATCAGACCTCGGTCAATTTTAGCTATATGGATCCTTATTTCACAGAAGATGGTGTAAGCCGGGGGTTTTCCCTGTTTTATGAGGAAACAGACTACGAGGAATTCAACGTAGCCGCCTCCAGAACCGACCGCTACGGCGCCAGCATCAATTTTGGTTATCCTCTGTCTGAAATTGAACGCTTGGGTTTCGCCTTTGGCTACACCCACCTGACCTTGGGTGAAGACGATTATCTATCTCAGGAATATCTGACCACACCTCGGCTGTTTCGGGGTATTCCGACGCAGCAATATATCGACGAATCAGAATATATTGCGTATTTCGAGTTCTTGGAAGACGAGAATAACTCACCTCAAGACTTCTCGTTTACCGCTACCCCTGTCATGGAAGGTGATGAGGTGTTGGGAGAGCGTTCCGGCTTTATCGATCTCAATGGCAGCGAATACGACTGGCTCAGTTTCAACCTTTCCTGGATTCAGTCTACCCTCAACCGCGGTATCCTGCCGACCCGCGGGGCTCGCCAGCAAGTGTCCCTGGAAGTCGCGTTACCGGGAGGCGACTTGGAGTTCTACAAGCTACGCTATGAAGGGCAGTATTTTCAGCCGCTTACCCAGAGCCTGACCCTGCGCTTTCGCAGCCAACTCGGCTACGCGGGCGCCTATGGCGACCTCAGCGATGTGCCACCCTTTGAGCACTTTTACGCGGGGGGGTTTGGCACCGTCCGCGGTTTTGAGCGAAATACCCTGGGGCCGCGCGCCGCACCGTCGCGACGCATCAACCACGAGTTCGCCGACGTGGACGGGGATGGCACCGGTGAGCTCGTCTATATCTATTGCGATACAGTGGGACCCCACTGCCCGTCAGATCAGGTTGGCCAGCTCGCCAGTTTCCAAACCGGTCGGCTCGATAGGGCCGCGGGCGGCAATGTGTTGATCGTCGGTAGCGTGGAACTGCTTTTTCCTTTACCCTTTGTCGACGACCAGAGGGCTGTACAGTCCGCCTTCTTCATTGATGCGGGCAATGTCTTTGAGACCAACTGTGGCCGCAACCAGTTAAACTGTATTGACGATATCAGCGTCGATGGCCTGAGCGCCTCGGCTGGCATCGGATTGACTTGGATATCGGGAATGGGTCCGCTGACATTCAGCATTTCCAGGCCCCTCCAGCAGCAGATATTCGACGACGACGAATTTTTCCAATTTTCGTTGGGAACATCTTTCTAGGCCAGGGAGCCGTGTGTATCCCTGTAAATTTTTAATAATGACGATGAGTGGAGTAACAAAAGTGAAAAAAGCAACGATCACCCTAATAGCAGCGGCCATAGTGGTCTGTTCCGGATTTACCTTTGCGGAGGGAAAGATCGCGGTCTTCAATCTGCAAGGTGCGATATTAAACACAGAAGCGGCGCAAAAGCGCATTAAGGAATTTGAATCCAAAGCGGCCTACGCGGATTTGAAAGCCAATTACGATCAGCTGCGATCTGATTTGCAAAAGCTGGAGGAGGACGCAAGGGTAAACAGCGCAACCTGGTCCGACGAACGCAAATTGGAGCACCGCAAACAAGCGGAGTACAAGCGCGCCGATCTGGAACTGGTAACCAAAAGCTGCAAAGCGAGAATCAAGCTCTGGTTCAGCAAATACTGCAGGCCAACGCAGAGCGCGCACGCGCAATTATTCAGGACCTGATTGAATCAGAAGGGATTGGCCTGGTGCTGAACGCCGAGGCTGTTACCTATGCGGACAGTTCCTACGACATAACGGCGAAGATTACCGACCGTTTGAACAAGACTAATTAATTACCCTGTCGATGTCCGGATCTTTAACTGGATTGCCGCTAGCCGAGTTGGCCGATACCATCGGTGCCCGGCTGGTTGGTGACCCAAGTATCCGTATTACCGGCATCGCTACCCTCCAGGACGCGGGGGTTGGACAACTCGCCTTTCTCGCCAACGCGAAGTATCGCAAGTACCTCGCCACCACCTGTGCCTCGGCCGTTATTCTCGCCCCCGAGCACGCGGCTGATTTCACCGGCAACGCCTTGCTGGTGGACAACCCGTATTACGGCTACGCTCGTTTGACGGCACTGTTTGTGAAAAAGCGCGAACATGACGCCGGTGTGCATCCGACCGCGGTGATAGCCCCGAATACGACACTGGCGGAAGCAGTGGTCATAGGCCCCAATGTCACTATCGAGAGCAACGTGATGATTGGGGAAGGTACGGTAGTTGGTGCCGGTACATACATCGGCGAGAATTGTACTGTCGGGCCGTTCAGCGAGCTACATCCCAATGTTTCAATTCACCATGGAACCGTCATTGGCCGAAACGCTATCCTGCACAGCGGTGTTGTTATTGGTGCGGATGGCTTCGGCTTTGCGCCAAACGGAGATACCTGGACCAAAATTTATCACCTTGCCAATGTGCGCATTGGGGATGATGTAGAGCTGGGAGCGGGTACCTGCGTCGACCGCGGCGCCCTGTCGGACACTGTGATTGCCGATGGCGTAAAGATCGATAACATGGTTCAAATCGCCCACGGGGTGACAATTGGGGCCCACACCGTAATTGCCGGATGCACCGCTATCGCGGGCAGTACGGAAATCGGGTCGCACTGCGTCATAGCCGGGGGCGTGGGCATCGTTGGCCATATTAAAATTGCTGAAAAAGTAACCGTCACCGCCATGACCCTGGTCACGAAATCCATCACTGAGCCGGGTTCCTATTCGTCCGGCACGCCAATGACCACCAGCCGCGAATGGCGCAAGCAGGCGACCCGCTTTGGGCAGTTGGAACAACTAAGTCAGCGCTTGAAAACGTTGGAAAATAATGATCGGTAAATTGTGCAGGCCTGGGCGAGTGTGGGACAATGCCTCGCCAATAAGCCCCTGCAAACGGCGCCGTCCCTTTTTCTGGGGCCAAGCCACTAACACTATATTCCCGGGGTCAAGTCACTAACACTACAGTTATTAGCACAGCCTGTAATGTATAGCCCTTGATCCATAGTTATTATGCCGTGCAATACAAGTCCCGTTGCGGACTTCGGACCGCAGCGTGAATCTCATTATTGCGCTACAATTGACTCATTGTCTACTAAACTGATCGAGAACCACATGTCAGAATCCCAAATGAATATAATTGAAATTAAAAAATACCTGCCGCATCGCCATCCTTTTTTGCTGGTCGATCGGGTTGTCACGTTGGTTCCCGGTGAATACATTGTTGCCTACAAGAATATTACCGTGAACGAAACTGTATTCAATGGGCATTTTCCGCGCGCTCCAATTTTCCCGGGCGTTATGATAGTGGAAGCCTTGGCGCAGGCGTCGGGAATTCTCGGCTTCAAGACAGTGGGGAAAACGCCGGAGGATGGTTCGGTCTATTTGTTTGCTGGCGCCGACGACGTTCGCTTTAAGCGTCAGGTGGTTCCCGGTGATTGCCTGCAACTGGAATCGCACGTACTGGGTGACAAGCGTGGTATCTGGAAGTTCGATTGTAAAGCCTCGGTTGATGGCACCTTGGTTACCCGTGCCACAATCTTGTGTGCGGATCGAAAAGTGAGTTAGGCGCACGCTATCTCGCGATTCCGCTTTCAAAGTTCCCGTCTTTGGAAGCGTGGCGTATATACAACCGTAAAGCGCACAAAAGGAATATCGAAACAACGTATACCAAGCGCGAGTATTAACGAGAGAGATTCATTTTGATACATCCCAGTGCCATTGTTGACCCTTCCGCCAAGCTCGCCGCCAATGTTGAAATTGGTCCCTGGACGATCATTGGCTCCAATGTAGAGATCGGGGAAGGCAGTTGCATTGCATCGCACGTCGTGATCAAAGGCCCAACCCGAATCGGCCGCAATAATCACATCTTTCAATTTTCAACCATTGGCGACGCCACCCCGGATCTCAAGTTTCAGGGGGAGGAAACGCGCTTGGTTATCGGCGACGGCAATACCATCCGCGAGGGTGTTACCATTCATCGCGGCACCGTGCAGGACCGCGGCGAGACCACAATCGGCAATAACAACTTGTTCATGGCCTATGTTCATATAGGCCATGACAATGTCATTGGCAACAATTGTATTTTTGTTAACAATGCCGCACTGGCCGGCCATGTTCATGTGGGTGACTGGGCGCAGTTGAGTGGCTACACACTGGTTCACCAATTTTGCGAGATTGGCCCTTACAGTTTTACCGCCATGGGTACCGCTGTGGGCAAGGATGTACCCGCGTACGTTATGGTGACGGGCAACCCCGCTGCCGCCAAGAGTGTAAATATGGTGGGCTTGAAGCGCCGGGGTTTTAGCCGGGACGAACAAGCTATTATTTACAAGGCTTTCAAGACTATTTACCGCCGCGGTCTGACTCTTGAGGAAGCCAAGGAAGAATTGACGGTCCTCGTGGAAAGCTATCCCGTGGTCGGCCCACTGCTTGCCTCATTGCAAACATCCAAGCGCGGCATCGTGCGTTAAGGCCGATTCATGTCTCAACCCATGCGCATTGCCATGTTGGCTGGAGAGATGTCGGGTGATTCGCTGGGCGCCGGCCTGATCGGGGCGATCAAAAGGCGCGTTCCCAACGCAGTTTTTGAAGGGATTGGCGGACCGCAAATGATAGCTGTCGGGTTTGATTCCCTCGCCGATCAGGAACGGTTAGCGGTAATGGGTTTCGTGGAGCCTTTGAAGCGTCTGCCGGAATTACTGCGCATTCGCCGTCGCATTTGCCAACACTTCCTCGCCAATCCTCCCGATGTGTTCCTGGGCATTGATTCTCCGGGCTTTAACATCACACTGGAACGAAAGCTAAAAGAAGCGGGCATTAAAACTGCGCACTATGTCAGTCCCCAAATCTGGGCCTGGCGACAGCAGCGCGTGCATAAGATCGCCAAGTCGGTGAACCTGATGCTCAGCCTGTTCCCTTTTGAAGCCAAGTTTTATCAAGATCACGACGTTCCCGTTGCCTACGTCGGCCACTACCTGGCCGATCGTATTCCTCTGGAACCCGACCGCGAAGCGGCGAGGCAAGCCCTTGATGTTGTTCCAGACACGCGCATGATTGCTCTCTTGCCCGGTAGCCGCGCCAATGAAGTCGCATTGCTGACCTCCGAATTTATCCGCACCGCCGAATGGTGCTTGCAACGCAATACCCGGCTTGAATTTATGATCCCGGCTGCTAATCCCGCCCGCTTTGCGCAAATAGCAGCCCTTCTCGAAAAATCACCCTCGCTACCAATCCGCTTGGTGCAAGGGCGCGCACACGAGGTGATGTGTGCGGCGGACGCCGTGCTTCTGGCATCGGGCACCACCACCTTGGAAGCGCTATTGTTGAAGCGCCCCATGGTGGTCGCTTACAAATTTCCAGCACTTAGCTATGCCATCTATTCGCGCCTGTTACAAATTCCTCATGTGGCCCTGCCCAACATTCTTGCCGGATGCGAACTGGTTCCGGAATTTCTGCAAGAAGAAGTAACGCCTTCGCGCCTGGGAGAACAATTGATGGCCTATTTGGAAAATCCAACTAAAGTAACGAAACTACAGCAAGAATTTTTGACGATCCACAAGATCTTGCGGCAAGATGCCGACGAGCGCGCGGCGGATGCTATCTTATCGCTGGTAAACCGAAACAGGACGTAGGCCGTCATGGCAAACAAAAACAATAACGAACTATTCTTCGAACCTTTTGTTTGTGCTTACCAGGGCGAATTGCTGGCAGGTGTGGATGAAGTGGGCCGCGGACCATTGGCGGGCGATGTGGTTGCCGCCGCGGTAATACTGGACCCTGAAAGGCCCATCGAAGGTTTGAACGATTCGAAGCTATTATCGGAAAAAAAGCGAGAATACCTGTTCGATCTCATACGGGAAAAAGCAAAATGCTGGTACGTTGCCCGCGCCAGCGTGACGGAAATTGATAACCTCAATATCTACCACGCAAGCCTCCTGGCCATGACCCGCGCGGTCCAAGGCCTCCCCACGCAGCCGGAACACGTGCTCGTGGATGGCAACAAGTGCCCGCCCTGGCACTATAGTGCGGAAGCAGTCGTCAAAGGGGACAGTCGCGTACCGGCCATTAGTGCTGCTTCCATCGTGGCCAAGGTCGTGCGCGACCGCGAGATGCTCGAACTCGACGGAAAATATCCAGGTTACGGCTTCGCCAGCAACAAAGGCTATTCAGTTCCCACCCACATGGAGGCCCTCAAGCAACTGGGTCCCTGTCCCATACACCGGCGCTCGTTTGCCCCGGTTCGCGCAGCACTCGGCCTAATGCCCGAACCAGTTCAGCAGGAAATGGAAGTTGGAGAGGCAAGTTCATAGTCCGGATATAGTATTTTTTATGTTTTTCAGCTGTTCCCGTTTGGGGCTGGGTTAGGCATTTTGAAAACGCGGTGAATACATCCCTGTAGCTCCCTCGCTTCGTCCCTGAAGCG
>JBBDIU010000147.1:0-12698 GCA_040880205.1 Cellvibrionaceae bacterium | reverse complement strand
GAGAAAGGGCCTGTAAGCCAGAGGCGCATTGGTATTATTCAGAGGCTCCCTAGAGGTTACCGTTGAACGCCAAAGGACCGCCTTCCACCGCAAGCCCCTCCATCCGAAAACGCGTCGCCGCCTTGCGAACGCAAATCAACGACCACAATTACCGCTATCACGTTCTGGATGATCCGGAAATACCGGATGCCGAGTATGATCGCCTGGTGAACGAGCTCAAGTTGCTCGAGGACCAATCCCCGGAACTGATTACCCCCGATTCTCCCACTCAACGAGTGGGCGGCGCACCGGCCACCGCATTTGCCACTGTTCGGCATGAAATCCCCATGTTGTCCCTGGATAACGCTTTTTCCGACGAGGAAATTGCCGATTTTAATCGCCGCATTTCCGAACGCCTTAAAACCACCGATGACATTGAATTCGCCTGCGAGCCCAAACTGGATGGAATCGCCATCAGTTTGCTGTACGAGAATGGGGTTTTTACGCGCGGCGCGACTCGGGGTGATGGGCAGACAGGTGAGAACATCAGCCAAAACGTTCGAACCATCCCTTCCATTCCATTACGGTTGCGCGGTGTCGGTTACCCGAAAGTCCTCGAAGTACGTGGCGAGGTCTACATGCCCAAGGCGAGTTTTAATGCGCTCAATGAGTACGCGCGCCAACAAGGACAAAAACTATTTGTGAATCCTCGCAACGCCGCCGCGGGTAGCTTGCGTCAGCTGGATTCCCGTATCACCGCCAATCGGCGCCTGGAGTTTTGTGCCTATGGGGCAGGTCTCGTCGCCGACGGTAAGTTGCCCGCTAGGCATAGCGACATACTGGCCGCGCTTCGCGGGTGGGGAATCAGAATTAGTGACAAGCTTGCGGTGGTAAAAAACCTCTCGGGCTGCCTTGAGTATTATGCGCGGCTGGAACAGCAGCGCGCCGGTCTGGAATACGATATCGATGGCATTGTTTACAAGGTCAATCGAATCGAATTACAGGAGCAATTGGGTTTTGTGTCCCGCGCACCGCGTTGGGCCATCGCGCGCAAGTTTCCCGCCCAGGAGGAAATGACAACGTTGCTGAATGTGGAATATCAAGTGGGGCGCACCGGTGCGGTCACGCCAGTGGCTCGCCTCGAGCCAGTGTTTGTAGGCGGAGTGACCGTGTCCAACGCCACCTTGCATAACCAGGATGAAATCAACCGCCTGGACGTGATGATCGGAGATACCGTTGTGGTGCGACGTGCAGGTGATGTGATTCCGCAAATTGTGTCCGTTGTGAAAACAAAGCGCTCCGGCAAGACCCGGCCCATTGTTTTTCCAGTGCAGTGTCCGGTCTGCGGATCACCGGTGGAAACCGTGCCGGGTGAGGTGGTTGCCCGGTGCACGGGTGGGCTGGTGTGCGAAGCGCAGCGCAAGGAGGCGATTCGCCACTTTGCCTCGCGCAAGGCTATGGATATTGACGGCCTCGGGGATAAACTGGTCGAACAATTGGTGGATCACCAACTGGTACAATCAGTGGCGGACATCTATTCGCTATCGGCGGACGCACTGGTCGCGCTTGAACGCATGGGCCAGAAATCGGCGGAAAACCTGGTCAAGGCCATTGAAGCCAGTAAATCCACCGTCCTGGCCCGCTTTCTTTATGCCTTGGGTATTCGCGAAGTGGGCGAAACCACGGCGCGCAATTTGGCCAAGGAATTCGGCAGCCTCGCTGCGCTCATGGCCGCGGACCAGGAACGTTTGCAGCAAGTGAAGGATATCGGTCCGGTAGTAGCGCATTTCGTGGAGGAGTTCTTTCAGCAGCCGGATAATCGTAAGGAAATAGAGTCGTTGCAAGTGGCCGGCGTACACTGGGATGAATTTACCCCCGCACCTCGTAGCCAACCCCTGGCCGGGCGAACTTATGTGATAACTGGTACCCTGGAAAGCATGTCTCGCGACGACGCCAAGGAGAAATTGCAAGATCTGGGAGCCAAGGTGTCCGGCAGTGTGTCCAGCAAGACCCATGCGCTGATTGCAGGGCCGGGTGCGGGTTCCAAACTGGCCAAAGCAGAGCAATTGGGAATCGCTATAATGGATGAAGTGGCGCTTCTGGCTCTACTGGACAATCCGGATGGCACGGCAAATGGCTAGGGCGCAAGCCATGGCTGAAACCAAAGAGTGCGAACGCCAAAACAGCCGAGCCATAGCGAAAGGGGGGATCCACGTGCAACGGTTAGTTTGTCTTGTCCTGATAGGGGCTACTAGTCTGGTTACTGGTTGTGCGACTGCACCGCCGCGCACCCTGGACAACCTCTGCCACATATTCGAGGAAAAGCGCGGCTGGTTCAAATCAGCGCAAAAAGCCGAGAAGCGGTGGGGGACGCCCATACCGGTTGCCATGGCCTTCATGCATCAGGAATCCCGCTTCAGGGCGAAAGCCAAGCCGCCGCGACGCCGGATACTGTGGGTCATCCCCGGCCCTCGTTTGAGCTCCGCCTACGGCTATCCACAGGCTAAAAACACCACTTGGGACTGGTACCGAGACGTTAGCGGCAATGGTTGGGCGAGTCGCTCCAACTTCGCGGATGCGGTGGATTTTGTCGCTTGGTACAATGCCCAAAGTCGTCGCCAAAACCAGATTGCCACTAATGATGCCTATCATCTCTATCTCGCGTATCATGAAGGGCATGGGGGGTTCAACCGTCGCACCTTCAGCAACAAAGACTGGCTGAAATCGGTAGCGACGCGCGTATCGGCGCGTTCCAACACCTATACGCGACAGCTCGAAACCTGTCGTGATGATTTGAGCAAATCCGGCTGGTGGCCTTTTTAACCGGCCGCTGGGAAATATTATGGATCAAGAATCGATTGTTTACGGCTGTATCAAGGATCTGGCCTATTTTTACCAGGAGCCCGAACGGCGCCGTACCAACCGCGAAGCTATGTTGACCCTACCGGAGGGCGAAGATTGGCGCTTCCTGAGCCAGGATATGTTTTCCATTCCTCGGCTAGAGAGTTATTGCAGCCAGTATCAAACCGAGGTAATGCACTTCGGCGCGTCCTACAAGGCCGTGGAGTATGAATGGGAGCAGTGGATTGAAGCCTTCGAGGCGCTGCTGCGAAGCATGTACTGGGTATCGGCCACGGTCCACTTGGAAACCGAGCTGAGTGGGACCCATACCTTTAACTGGACCTCTCTTTCGGATTGCCATGTTCCAGGTTCCGACGATATTCAAGTGCAATGCGAGTGGAGCCGGGAAAACGCGGTTGGGTTTTGATGTGAAGGCTCTACGGCCAGAAACATGTAAAGCCTATGTCAAATAGATTAACGCGCCTGATTATTATTGCCGCGGCAATCCTGGCGGGTGTGTCATTTATTGCGCTGGCCATGGTCAACTTCGACATGGATGCGAAGAGCCTGCTGGCGCAGCTGTTTGCCATCGTCATCCTGCTCGCGGTTTTGATCGGCGCTGCCAGTCTGGCGGCGTGGGGTTTGCGCGCATTGCAAGGGCGTGGCAAAAGAAGAACGCGTCAGGGGCGCAATCACAAAGATAACGACGACGAAGACGACTAGCAGGCTGTTAAAAAACGTATGCGAGGCAGCCAGTGTAAGGCAAAAATCGGCGAAATGAGGGAGTTTATAGGTGATAAATGACCGATTTGAGGCGATTTTTAACGCAGCAATGGCAACGCAGGTAGTTTTTCAGCAGCCTGCTAAACGGTAGCGACCGATAACCTATTAATAAAGAAGTGGAGACTGGCTCATGCTGGGTGATAATGCCACAGTAGTGGATGTATTTGAGCAAAGCGTTGAAAAATATCGAAACAATCGCGCTTTTACCTGCTTGGGGCATACTCTTACTTATGGTGAGGTGGATGTTCTTAGTGCGCGGTTTGCCGCCTACCTGCAAACGGAAACATCGCTGCAACCCGGCGATCGCATCGCCATACAACTTCCCAATATTCTGCAGTACCCGGTGGCCTTGTTTGGTGCACTGCGAGCTGGTCTCGTGGTGGTCAACACTAATCCACTATATACACCGCGGGAAGTAAAACATCAACTGAACGATTCCGGAGCCAAGGCTTTGGTGGTGCTGGCGAATGTGGCCAACGCGGCGGCCAGTATTATCGATGAAACAGGGGTGGAGCGGGTTGTTGTAACGGAAATTGCCGATTTGCATCCGCCGCTAAAAAAGATGCTGATCAACAGCGTATTGAAGTACGTTAAGCGCGCGGTACCCGCGTTTTCATTTCCCAATCAGAGTTCGTTCAGCAAGGCTTTGAATGTTGACGAGAATCGTTTGCAGCCAGTGAAAAGGTCGCCCCAGGATATTGCGGTACTCCAGTACACGGGGGGCACCACCGGCGTCGCCAAGGGGGCCATGCTGACCCATGCCAACCTGGTGGCAAACAAGGAACAGTTATCGGTGCATTTGAAGGACATCATGCTGGAGGGCGACCACACCTGGGTCGCACCCTTGCCTCTGTACCATATCTACGCGTTTACCGTACAGTGCATGTCTATTTTCAACAATGGCAACCACAATTTGTTGATTCCCAATCCGCGCGATATTCCGGGCTTTGTCAAGGCCTTGAAGGGACAGGAGGTCTATGGCTTCATTGGGCTTAATACCTTGTTTAATGCCTTGTGCCAAAACGAAGAATTTCGCCAGTTGGATTTCAAACAATTGAAGTTTACCGCCTCCGGCGGAATGGCTTTGACCCGGGACACGTCTCGGTTGTGGAAAGACGTGACCGGCGTAGCGCCCGGCGAAGGTTACGGGCTCACGGAAACCTCTCCCGTGGTAAGCGCCAATCCTCCCGACGCGATTCAGGAAGGTACCGTCGGCACGCCAGTGATCGAGACAGAACTCAAAGTGATCGATGAAAATGGCGAAAGCCTACCGACCGGAGAGGTGGGTGAGCTATGCGTCAAAGGGCCGCAGGTAATGAAAGGTTACTGGAATCGTCCGGAAGCCACTGCCGAGGTGCTGAGCGAAGACGGTTGGTTCAAAACGGGCGACATGGCGATTATTCAGGACGACGGCTACGTGCGGATTGTGGATCGCAAAAAAGATATGATTCTCGTCTCCGGTTTCAACGTTTACCCCAATGAAGTTGAAGACGTTCTCTCCGAGCATCCAGGCATCCTGGAGGCAGGAGTCGTTGGTATTGCCGATGCGCAAAGTGGGGAAGTGGTCAAAGCCTACGTGGTGCGCAAGGACCCCAATCTGTCGGTTGATGATGTTCGCGGTTTCGCCAAGAAAAACATGGCGGCTTACAAAGTGCCCAAGGCTGTGGAATTTTGCGATAGCCTGCCCAAATCAGCCGTCGGTAAAATTCTTCGCCGTGAACTCAAGGAAGACGACGAGGCGGAAACTGCGGACTCTTAATCTTCAGTCGTCATTGTCATGAAAAACGCACTCATACTATCGGGCGGTGGTGCTCGCGCCGCGTATCAGGTGGGTGTGCTTTCCGCGGTCAAGGATATTCTTCCCGCTACGACTCATAATCCATTCCCGATTATTTGTGGCACGTCCGCCGGTGCGATCAATGCGTTGGCGCTGGCCACCCACACCGGAAATTTTCGCGAAGCGACGGCCGACCTCTACAATATCTGGGGCAATATCGCCATCGAGCGTATTTTCAAAACCGGCTGGCTCGAACTAACGAAAAGTATCGGCTTGTTGGCCGGCTCGCTTTTTAACCAGGGGGTTGGCCGCGAGCGCCCCGTGTCACTTCTGGACAATGCCCCTCTGCGTGAATTTTTGCTGGAAACTATTCGCTTCGCCAACATCGAAAAAGGCATAAGAGCAGGTGATCTGGAAGCCGTGGCGGTAACCGCGATGGGTTACACATCGGGTCAGTCGGTTAGTTTTTTCCAGGGTAATCCTGAGCTCAAGGGTTGGCGTCGACATCGGCGGGTTGGCGTAATATCGGAATTGACTGTGGATCACTTGCTGGCGTCTTCCGCCATTCCTACGATCTTTCCCACGGTCAAAATAAACCGCGAACATTTTGGCGATGGCGCAATGCGGCAGTTGGCGCCCATCAGTCCGGCATTACACTTGGGTGCCAGTTCGATATTTGTCATCGGTGTGAGCAGCAACCGCAATCCCGCCCACTGGCAAAAGCGCAAGATTCGGCAACGGCATTCGCCGTCGATGGCCCAGATAATTGGACACATGTTCAATAGTGCCTTCATCGACAGTTTGGAGGGGGACATTGAGCACGTGGAGCGGATAAATAAACTGCTAGCGAGAATCGATGGTGATGTTTACACCGATAGCGGTGCTTTGTTACGTCCTGTCAAAACCCTGGTCATCTCACCTTCCAAGGAATTGGATAAAATTGCCGGTCGCAAGATTCGCTACTTGCCCAAAAGCATGCGCTTTTTCATGCGCGCCACCGGCGCCACCGCGCGTACCGGTGGTTCCGCGGTCGCCAGCTACCTGCTGTTTGCCAAGCCTTTCTGTGACGAACTGATGGAGCTGGGTTATCAAGATGCCATGTGGGAACGGGATGCCATTCAGGAATTTTTCGAGGTCTAAACGAGTCGCGCGTTGTCGGTGCGGCCTTTATCGTTTGAGTAAAGCGGTTCAGTGACCAACGATCAAGTGGTTACCGGCTCAATGATTAGCGGTTAAGCGGCAAAGAAAGTAGCGGCAACATCCGATCGGGAATGCTTTCCGAGGGTCGTTCCCCGCAGAGTTGCGCGCCGTTTGCTTTGTAGAATTCCACGGCGTGGGGATCCGAAATAATAATAATGGATTTGGCATCAAACACTCGCGCCTGTATTTTGGCGTGATTGAGCAAGGCGCGACCATAGCCCTTGCCGAGCTGATCCGGATCGACAAAAAGTGCATTCAATTCGGTTTCCAGCTCGGTTAAAAACCCCAGCGAATAGAAACCGACAACCTGTGGATTTTCCGCCACCGCGAAATAATAGGAGGGAAAATCCGTCTCGTGATATGTCATCTCTCCGCGACAGGCTTCCATAAAGTCGGCATCGTAGCCCCAGTGTGCTTTGGCACGGAAAGCCAGGTCCGAGAGTAGATCGGCATCCTCTGGATGCCCTTGACGAATTTTGAACATCGCTAATCCTTGCTTTGCTTTGCTTTGCTTTGCTTTGCTTTTCCTTATTGTTGTAATTGTTTGAGGGCCGGTAATGCAATTCGCTCCACCGGCCTCTTCAGTCTAGTTAGGCAACTGTCTGTATCTCCACGGCGGCGATTCGCTTCCCTTCATTTGCGGCTTTCTGGAAGGATTCAATCTCATTAAAATTGAGGTAACGATAGATATCGCCGCTCATGCTGTCGATTCTGTTAGCATATTCCAGGTATTCCGCCGGGGTTGGCAACTTACCCAAAATCGCGGCAACCGCCGCCAACTCCGCCGAACCCAGATAAACATTGGCACCATCCCCCAAACGATTGGGAAAGTTGCGAGTGGACGTGGAGATAACCGTGCTGCCGGGGCGAACGCGCGCCTGATTGCCCATGCACAGTGAACAGCCGGGCATTTCGGTGCGCGCACCCTTGCGCCCGTAGATGCTGAAAAAACCTTCTTCCATCAGTTGATGCTCGTCCATCTTGGTGGGTGGCACAATCCACAAACGGGTGGACAGTTCGTCCTCGGTGGATTCCAATAAACGGCCCGCTGCGCGAAAGTGGCCGATGTTGGTCATGCACGAGCCGATAAAAACTTCGTCGATTTTATCGCCCGCAACTTCCGACAGCAACTTCACGTCGTCCGGGTCGTTGGGGCAGGCGACGATGGGTTCCTTGATTTCGCTGAGATCGATTTCAATCACTGCCGCGTAGTCGGCATCCGCATCGGCTTCCATCAACTCCGGTTTGGCCAACCATTCCTCCATCTTTTGCGCCCGTCGTTCCAGGGTGCGTACGTCACCGTAGCCCTGTTCGATCATCCAGCGCAGCATGGTAATATTGGAGGTGAGGTATTCCCGGATCGGTGCCTGGTCCAGTTTAATGGTGCAACCAGCGGCGGATCGTTCCGCGGAAGCGTCGGAAATTTCGAAGGCTTGTTCCACCTTAAGGTCGGGCAGGCCTTCCACTTCCAGAATGCGACCGGAGAAAATGTTTTTCTTGCCCTTTTTCTCGACCGTGAGCAAACCCTCCTTGATGGCGTAAAGCGGAATGGCATTGACCAGATCGCGCAGGGTCACGCCTGGCTGTCGTTCACCTTTAAAGCGCACCAGTACTGATTCCGGCATATCCAGGGGCATGATTCCCGTGGCAGCGGCAAACGCCACCAGCCCGGAACCGGCGGGGAAGGAAATACCGATCGGGAAGCGGGTGTGGGAATCGCCGCCGGTGCCGACGGTGTCGGGCAGCAACATGCGGTTCAACCAACTGTGAATAATGCCGTCACCCGGTCGCAGGGATACGCCGCCGCGATTCATAATGAAATCGGGCAGGGTATGCTGGGTGTCGATGTCCACCGGTTTGGGGTAGGCCGCGGTATGGCAGAAGGACTGCATGGTGAGATCGGCGGAGAACCCGAGGCAGGCCAAATCCTGCAATTCATCACGGGTCATGGGGCCGGTGGTGTCCTGGGAGCCAACAGTGGTCATTCGGGGTTCGCAATAGGTGCCGGGGCGCACGCCTTCCATGCCGCAGGCACGGCCCACCATTTTCTGCGCGAGTGTATAGCCCTTGCCGGTATCGGCGGGTTGCTCTGGTTTGCGAAACAGGTCGGCGGCCTCGAGACCGAGGGATTCTCGGGCCTTGGTGGTTAAACCGCGGCCGATAATCAGGGGAATACGACCACCGGCCTGTACTTCGTCCAGGAGCACCGCGGATTTCAGGCTGAATTCACTCAGGATCTGGCCATTGTCGGCGAGAATTTTGCCGTCGTAGGGGCGGATCTCGATCACATCACCCATGTTCAGATTATCCACGGGGGCTTCAAACACCAGGGCGCCGGCGTCTTCCATGGTGTTGTAGAAAATCGGCGCCACCTTGCCGCCAATGCAAATACCGCCGCTGCGCTTGTTGGGAACGCCGGGAATGTCCTCGCCGATGTACCACAATACGGAGTTGGTGGCGGATTTGCGGGAGGAGCCAGTGCCAACCACATCGCCCACGAACGATACCGGCAAACCGGATTTTTTCAGCTCGGCGATCTGTTGTTCCGCGTTGGTGATGCCGTCCCGGGGCGATTTGTACATGGCCTTGGCGTGCAGTGGGATGTCGGGCCGCGACCATGCATCGGGGGCAGGGGAGAGGTCGTCGGTATTGGTTTCCCCGGTCACCTTGAACACAATGGTTTTGATGGTTTCGGGTACCTGCTTGCGTCGGGTAAACCACTCGCCGGCGGCCCAGGATTCCAGCACCGCCTTGGCGTGTCCGTTGCCCGCCTTGGCTTTTTCCTCCACGTCGTGGAAGGCGTCGAACATCAATAGGGTATGCTTGAGTTCGTGAGCGGCCAGTTCGGCCAGTTCGGCATCGTCCAGGGCTTCAACCAAGGGCGCAATATTGTAGCCGCCGTGCATGTTACCGAGCAGGGCAACGGCCTGTTTGCGATCGATGAGCGGAGACTGGGCTTGTCCCGCGATCAGGGCGGAAAGAAAACCGGCTTTGACGTAGGCGGCCTGGTCGACCCCCGGCGGAACGCGATTACTGATCAGGTCCACTAGCGTCTCTTCCTCGCCGGCCGGCGGATTTTTCAGTAGTTCCACCAAATCGGCGACCTGCTCGGCATTCAACGGTTTCGGGACCACGCCCTCGGCGGCACGCTCGGCCAGGTGTTTACGGTAAGCTTCAAGCACGTTTTTTCCTTCTGTGGTAGCGGTTACTCGCAACGCCAGGATCTCTGGGCTGGAGGCTATCGGTGACCCACACCGATGGCGGAGAGGTTTGGCGCGCAAATTGGCACGCCCAATCGGGGCGCGTATTGTACAACAATAGGAAGTGGAAGGGCGAGTCTGGGGGGTGGGGACTGGGGAGTGGGAAGTGGGAAGTCGGAAGTGGGGGGCTCAGGGGGCGCAAAAGGCCCCGTGTTTTTTGATTTGTTTTCAAGACTAGCGATTAGGGACTAGAGACTAGCGACTGTTTTTCCCTACAATACCGACAGTCGTTTGCCGAGCCATTGCTTATTTATGCCGAACCCTCCCCGCACCCCTTGCATCGGTATCTGCTCCACGGGAATTGGCGACGATGTCTGCCGGGGCTGTAAGCGTTTTGCCCAAGAGGTGATTGATTGGAATCGCTATAGTACGGAGGAGCGGCAGGCGGTATTGAATCGCTTGGATCAGCTCCTGGTGCAGACGGTGCGGAGTAAGTTTGAGGTGGTGGATGCGGATTTACTGCTGGAGCAGCTTCGCTATCAGCAAATTCCCTGCAATACCGATAAAGGTCCTTTCTGCTGGATTTTTGAGCTGCTTCGTCACGGGGCCGGGCAAATTGATCAGGTGTCGACCTTTGGTATTCGAATCAAACCCGAATGGCGACAGGTATCGCTGCCGGCGCTAAAGAACCTGATTGACCAGGAGTTCTACGATTTGTCCTGTGCCTACTATGAGCGCTACATTCTGCCTGGCGAACTCGCCCACCTTAATCCCTGATGCGCATCAAGCGCTAACGGCGCCGGCGCCGCCAAGCCCAGCGCAGAACGAAAAAGCCCAGCAACAAAACAACTATCCAAGGCACGAACAGTGCGACGCTGGTGATAATACTCGAAGCTCCCGAGGCAAGATTGTAAAAAAACCGATCCAAGGCACGGGCAATGGGAGCCAGGACGTTATCCTCACTGTCGGCATAGAAGTGAATATTCAACAAGTCCAAATCCAGTCGCCTCTGTAAATTGGCCCGATTGCTTTCGGCCTGCTCGATGTCTGACTGCACCCTGGCCAGTTCGGAGGTGACTCGTATCAGTGACTCGATATCCTCCGCGGCGCTGGCTTCCAATGCCTGGAGTCGTTCGCGGTAGGACCTGAGCATTTCCAGGCGCTTGTCCGTATCCATGACGGATTCGGCCAGGTCCTCGGCGCGGGAGGTCTGCGAGGCAATCTCGCCGTTCCGTGCCGCGATGGTGATCAGCGGGTCCACCCCTTCGTTTTTAATTCGCACGCGCACATGGGCGTTGATGTAGTGATCCTATTCGTTCAAGGAAGACTCAATCAGCGTGCATTCATGGAAATCTCCGGAAGAACACTGGTCCAAGGTGGCTTCAAAGCTTTCCCGAATAAGGCCTTCCGGCAATTTGATCCGGAAGTAGTGCTCGTAAGCCAGGTAGGGGTTGCGAGATTTTTGCGCGGCCACCATATTCGAGGTGAGAGCCCGCTCCGCCATGGCCGCTGGCGCCGCGGCGTCCCTAAACCGGGTTTCGCCGCCGTTGTCGGTGCAGGCGCCGAGGCTCAGTAGCACCGGGATGACAACTACTATGAATAATGGGTTTGCTTTCATCAATCGAGATCTCGCAGTATTCACTTCAAATGCGACATTACTGCAATAGGGGGTGATCCTCGGGCAGTTGTCGCGACATCCACAGGGCCAGCTTGTGTTTCATGGCTGGTTCGCTGATTTGGTGCTTGGCCAGGGGCTGGATCAATTTATCGTGCACCAGGGCCCGGTATATGAATTCAACTTTGTCGCTGCTTGAATCCGTCGCTTCGACCTTGCCGAGCCCGCGTCGTTCGACGTAAATAGAGCCCACCTTGATTGCTTCTTTGACCAGTTCCGGCTCATTCTTGAGCTTGTTCACAATCAATCTCCTCGTTCCCATTGATTCCCGGATTTTGCCGAAGACCTCCCGTTGAAGCGGGAAACCCCAGGGTTAACAGCTTACACGCCTTGCTATACACTATGCCGCCTTGACACTATGCCGCCTTGTCGCAGCCCTTATCTGTCTGATTTGATCCCGGAGATTGTACATGTCCCAAGCCTATATCTGTGATGCTATTCGAACCCCTATTGGCCGTTACGCCGGCGCACTCAGCGCGGTTCGCCCGGACGATCTGGCGGCTTTGGTCATTAAGCGCCTGCTGGAGCGCAACCCCTCCGTGGATCGTGAACTGATTGAAGATGTGATGTTTGGCTGTGTTAACCAGGCGGGGGAGGATAATCGCAATGTGGCGCGCATGGCGGGCCTGCTGTCGGGCTTGCCGGTGGCGGTGGCCGGAATGACCATTAACCGCTTGTGTGGTTCGGGTATGGACGCGGTTGGCACTGCGGCCCGGGCGATCAAGACTGGTGAAATGGACTTGATTGTAGCTGGTGGGGTGGAGTCCATGAGCCGCTCGCCCTTCGTTATGGGCAAGGCGGAGGCCCCTTTCAGCCGCAATTATGAGCTGCAAGATACCACCATGGGCTGGCGCTTCGTGAATCCGCTACTGAAAGCACAGTATGGTATCGATTCCATGCCCGAAACAGCGGAAAACCTGGCGGAAAAGTACAAGATATCCCGCAAAGACCAGGACGCTTTCGCCCATCGCAGTCAGCAACGAGCGGCGGCCGCCCAGGAAAACGGCCGCCTGGCCGAGGAAATCACCCCGGTGGAAGTCCCGCGCCGCAAACAGGACACCTTGATCGTGGATAAGGACGAACACATTCGTGGCAGCACCACCTTGGAAGCGCTGGCGGGCCTGAAAGCGCCTTTCCGCGAAAACGGCACCGTTACGGCTGGCAATGCCTCGGGTATTAACGACGGCGCGTGTGCCGTGTTAGTAGCCTCGGAAGCCGCGGCGGATAAGCATCGGCTAATCCC
>JBBDIU010000146.1:0-12815 GCA_040880205.1 Cellvibrionaceae bacterium | reverse complement strand
CAAGTCCCGGCCCTGCCACCAACCCGCCACCGTCGGCAAGTCGTGCGTGGTGGTCGTGGCTTGGGCGTTGGATCGCCAGCGAGAAGGGTCTATGAACAGACCATTGTCCTTTTCGAACCAAAGTACTCCCATGCCCAGCAGGCCCGTGGTTGCGAGCTGTTCGCGAAAATTACCCGGAATGGTGCCCAGATCTTCTCCCACGATGATTGCCTGATGGCGCCAGGATTCCAGGGCTACCAAGCTCAGCAGGTCGTTTTGGGGAAAGTGCAGATAGGCACCTTCGTGGGCTGCCGCCCCTTCCGGAATCAACCAGAGGCGACGCAGGCCGAGGATGTGATCAATGCGCAAACCACCCGCGTGGCGCAAGGAGGCGCGCAGCATTTCCCGCATGGGCGCGTAGCCGTGCGCGGTGAGCGCGCGGGGTGAGAAACTGGTTAGGCCCCAATCCTGCCCCTGATGATTGAGCATGTCCGGCGGTGCGCCAATGGTCAGGCCCGTGAGCATGTCTTCCTGGCGGCTCCAGGCGTGACTGCCGCCACTGTCGGTGCCCACCGCCAGATCGGCAATCAGTCCGATCGCGGCGCCGGCCTCACGGCTGGCAGCGTGGGCGTCCGCCAACCCGCGATCGGCCAGCCATTGTAGAAAGCTGTGAAACAAAATCTCGTGGCGGTTTTCCGCGGCGAATTTTTCTACTGCACGTGTGCCATGGTCCCGAAACCGAGGCTCCCAATGGCGCCAGTGCCAGGCTTGCGAATCGTTCGCCAAATGATGGGCATGCAGGGTTTCGAAGATCGCGTGCAGTTCCAGTGCCTCGCCCGCGTGCTCGCGGAACTGTTGGAAGGCGCGCCCCAACTGGCTGGTCTTGTCCATCAGTTCGGCTTGCTTTCGCTCCCACAAGTGACGCAACAGCGTCAGTTTTGCGCGGGCCGCTTCGGGCCAGTTGATCAATGCTTCACGCTCCAACTGCCCGTGTGATGCTTCCAAGTGGGCCTGCCGCAAACCGGACTTTACCAACTCGGGGGAAAAGGTTTGTTCGGGGTCTATGTATAAGACGTTGATAAATAACCGACTCGACGGGGAATAGGGGCTATAGCGACTGCGGTCGGCCGCAAACTGCGCGTGTACCGGACTGACCGCCACTCCATCGGCGCCGGCCCGCGCCACGCCGACGGCGAATTCCCGCAAAGCGGTAAAATCGCCGACTCCGCCATCCCCGTTCCGACGCAGGGAATACAGTTGCGCGCCCACGCCCCAGGCGCGGTGCTTGCCGGTCAGGTCCATCACCGAGGTACAACGTTGCGGGGCAACCGCCAGGGCCAACTCGCGGCTCTGGTTCTGTAAGTAGTAATAACCAGGCTGGCGCGGCAATTCAACGCAGTAGTCGGGACCTTCATTGCTGACGCCGACTTTAGTCAGAGCGCCTCGATCATCAATCAGTGTGAATTGCTCATCGCGCTGCAGTTCGTGACGCAGCGCCGGTGGCAAACACAGTTTTTCACCGACCCGGCCGACCAAGAGCCGCGGGATTTGCGCGGCGGATTCTTGCTTCAATTGTTCCAGGCTATGCCGGCACTGGGCATCGCTGTCCGCGGCGATGTCAAGCGCGTGAAGAATGGCACGCAAGGTATCGGTGCCGACCGTGCGATCCTGGTTGCGGTAGTTTTTCCAGTTAACGGCAAGTCCGGCAGCCTCGGCCAGTTGCCGCAATAGGCCTTGTGAACCAAGTTCTTGTGAATTTTGCGATCCATTATGCGACAAAATATACTCCCATTTGCCGGGTTCATTGACTGTGCTCGAACGGTTCAAGAAAAACGCTGGTTGAATAATTCAGGATAGTGCCTTGCCTGGCCGCCTTACCCGCGCCGTCGCGACTTTCCGCCACCAGTTCGGCTTCTACTGGCTCCGCCATTTCGTCCCGCTCCGACAGATTGACGATGATTCGCAAAACCTTGCCGGCGCGCAGTTGCCAGCGGGCCGACACGGCCTTCTCGCCAATCACCCGCGCATCGAGATTAGAAGCGGCATGTAAGTGCGGCACAATGATTTCCTGGCGCAAGCTCAACATTCGCCGATAAAAATCATAGAACGCGCGCTGTTCAGGCGAGTCGCGTCGTTCAAAACTGCTGGAGCGCCGAAACGTCTCCTCGGCATTGGGATCGGGGATAGTCGCCTGTGCCTCGGGTTCATTGAACGCGGAAAAGGCACGAAACTCCCGCCGCCGGCCGTCCCGAACCGCCGCCGCCAGTTCTCCTTGAAAATCGGTGAAGAACAAAAAAGGATTGGTTGAACCGCGCTCTTCGTCCATGAACATCAAGGGAATCTGCGGACTCAATAATTGCAGAGTGGCCGCCGCGCGCAGAGCGAGGGGATTGCACAAGGGCGTCAATCGTTCGCCAAAAGCGCGGTTTCCCACCTGGTCGTGATTCTGTAAAAACAAAACGAACTGACAAGGCGCCAGATGTCCGCTGGGCGATCCCCGTGGCGTGTTGTTGTGCATCGGCGACGGCTCGCCCTGATAGACAAAACCGGACTCCAGCGCACGCGCCAGTTTCTGGGTTGGCTGGTCGATAAAGTTGGCGTAATAGCCTTCGTATTCATTGGTTAGAAGAAGGTGCAGCACGTTGTGAGCGTCGTCGTTCCACTGCGCGTCAAAATCGTTTTCGAGATGGGCGCTGCGGTTGCGTTCGTTTTCCAATACCAAGTGAACCCGGCGATTCGCTTCGGTCGTCAGCCGCACTCTTTCCGCCATTTCATCCAGCCAGTCCTTTTCGCTGATGGCGTGAACGGCGTCGAAGCGAAGCCCGTCGAAGCGGTATTCCAACAGCCAGTACAATGCGTTGTGAGTAAAAAAGTTGCGCACCTGTCGGCGGCTAAAATCAATCTGCGCACCCCAAGGCGATGTGGCGTCGGCATTGAAAAAATCGGGCGCATACAAATGCAGATAGTTGCCGTCGGGGCCGAAGTGGTTGTATACCACGTCCAGGTAAACGCAAATTCCGTGGTCGTGAGCGGCATCGATCAATTCTTTCAAAGCTTGTGGCGAGCCGTATTGTCGATCCGGCGCGAACGGCAGTACGCCGTCATAACCCCAGTTGCGCCGCCCGGAAAAATCCGCAATGGGCATCAACTCGATAGCAGTGATTCCCAACTCGGCCAGGTAGGAAAGTTGTGCCTCGATGCCCTTGAAGCCTCCCCAGCAGCCGGGATGAATTTCGTAAATGACCATTTCCTGCCAGGGACGACCCGTCCACTGCCCGTGACGCCATTGATATGCACTGGGATTCACCACAACGCTGGGTCCGTGCACATCGTCACGTTGCAAGCGCGACGCGGGATCGGGCACGTTGGTGCCATTCGGGAGTCGGTAGAAATACGCGGTTCCCGCGCCGCCCGGGGCTACACAGGAGAAAAAGCCGTCAGAGCCGCGACCCATGGGGAAAACCTGGCTGGTGGTGTCCCCTTCCACAATGGCGAGTGAAATCTGCTCCATCGCGGGCGCCCAGATTCCAAAGCGGGTTTGTGTTTGGCTGAGAGGCTGCGCGCCGAAGGGCAATTCGTAAATAAACTGCGCGCTCACACGGTCTCCCTTTCCGCGGGTCTTGGTTTTTGGTCAGCATTTTCCTCGCCGCCTTCGTCACCATCCTCTCCACTACCTTCCGCACTTAGTGTCTGTTCTTTTATCAGGCAGGCGAGCTTGGCGGCTCTGATTTTGGCAGTCAACAACATGCAACTGTTGGGATTGAGATTGATGCCCTCATCACTGGGCGGTAACCCATTCCGCGCAATGTTGGTATCCACCTGAAGCGAATAGTCGACCCAGGGTACTGGAAGAAAGTAATGGTGAGCTTCGTCGTCCGTGTTCAGCAAAAGCACCATCAGCTCAACCTGATCGTCTTCAGTTTTTCTCGCCCGCTGCAACGCGAGATGGCGAGCGTTGCCCGAGGTCCACTCCTCACTGTTAAGGGCCAGGCCATTTTGATCGAACCAGAAAATATCGGGAATGCCAGGTACCACTTCAATGGTGGCGTGTTGATAGTAGCGCGGCTGAAGCAGCGCATGGGATTTTCGCAAAGCGATCAAATGAGCGGTAAACTCAAACAGTTTGTTCCCCCGCTTGTCACTGAGCAGGGACCAGTCCAGCCATGTCAGCGGGTTGTCCTGACAATAGGCATTGTTATTGCCGTGTTGCGTTTGCCCCAGCTCATCTCCCGCCAGGATCATGGGTGTGCCATGGGCGCAAAGCAGGGTGGTAAGAAAGTCGCGCTTGATTATTTCCCGGGTCGCGATAATCGATTCGTCCTCCGTGGGCCCTTCCACGCCCCAGTTGTGGCTCAGGTTGTTGTCGGTTCCGTCCTGGTTGTCCTCGCCGTTGGCCGCATTGCATTTGTTTTCATAGGAAACAAGATCCTGCAAGGTGAACCCATCGTGGGCGGTAATAAAGTTGACACTGGCCCAGGGGCGTCGGTGATCGTGATCGAAAATTTCGGCTGAACCTTGCAGGCGGGCCGCCAGGGCACCGCGAACGTTGTCGTCGCCCCGCCAAAAGCGGCGTACGTCGTCGCGGAAGTGATCGTTCCATTCCGCGAAGCGCGCCGGATGGTTGCCCACCTGGTGGCCGCCCGGGCCGATATCCCAGGGCTCGGCAATGAGTTTCACTTCCGCCAGGGCCGGGTCCTGTTGAATGGCATCAAAAAAACCACTGCCTTTGTCGAAGCCATGCTCTTCCCGGCCCAGGGTTGCGCACAAGTCGAAACGAAAGCCGTCGATGTGGAATTCCTGCACCCAGTAGCGCAAGGAATCCATCACCATCTGAATGACGCGCGGGTGTGACATGTTCAAGGTATTGCCGCAGCCCGTGTCGTTGATGTGGTAGCGAAGATCATTCGGCAGCAAGCGGTAGTAACTGGCGTTGCCAAATCCGCGCCAGGAAAGCGTTGGGCCCATTTCGTTGCCTTCGCAGGTGTGGTTGAAAACCACGTCCAGAATCACTTCGATACCGGCGCTGTGCAGCTGCTTGACCGCCCATTTCAGCTGGCCCAAGGTATCGTCGGAGAGATAGGCCGGGTCTGGACAGAAAAAGCCCAGGGTGTTGTAACCCCAATAATTTGTTAGCTGCTTTTCCACCAGGCGGCGGTCGCGGGCGAACAAATGTACCGGCAACAGTTCCACGGCGTTGATGCCCAGGCGCTTCAAATAATCCACCACCACCGAATGTCCTAGCGCGCCAAATGTGCCACGGTCATGGGGCAGGAGGTCTTCGCGCAATTTGGTGAAGCCTTTGACATGCAGTTCGTAAACAACCAGCTCGGACCAGGGAATACGTGGTGGTCGATCATCGCCCCAGTCGAAAGTATCGTTCGTCACCACGGCCTTGGGCATGTGGTTGGCGCTGTCGCGGCGATCGAAAGACAGATCCGCCCGCCCGGAGCCGACTCGGTAGCCGAACAGGGCGTCGTGCCATTTCAGGCTGCCGGCGATTTGGCGGGCATAGGGATCCAGTAAAAGTTTGTGGTGGTTGAAGCGGTGCCCGCGCTTGGGCTCGTAGGGCCCGTAAACGCGATAGCCGTATTGGGTCCCGGGCCTGGCGTTGGGCAGGTAGCCGTTCCACACGCCGTGCACGCATTGCGGCATGGGCAAGCGCGCTATCTGTTGTCTGCCACTGGGGGAAAAAATGCACAGTTCCACCCGTTCCGCGTGTTCGGCAAACACCGCAAAGTGAGTGCCACGCCCGTCCCAGTGCGCGCCGAGAGCGAGAGACTGGGACGGAAATAGTGTGTCCGGGGTTTCGTTCATCGGGCGGATCCCTCGCCCTCGCGACGGGTAAATACCAGAAACAGAGTGGCCAGTGGTGGCAGAGTCAAACTGAGCGAAAATGATTGCCCGTGGCGCGGTTCCAGGACTGACACCACGTCACCGCCGTTGCCCAGGTTAGAGCCGCCGTAAAAATCCGAATCCGAATTCAATGCTTCGTGCCAGATTCCCAAGCGCGGCACACCCAACTGGTAGTCGTAACGGGGTACCGGTGTAAGATTGGCGACAACAAGCACCGGGGGCGCGGATTCCACGGTTCCCTTGCGAACGAAAGCAAACACGCTATTGGCTTTATCATCGCCTACAATCCAGCTAAAACCAGTTTCATCCGCATCGCTGGAATGCAGCGCGGATTCCTGCCGGTAAAAATCGTTCAAGTCGGCAATCCAGCGGCTGACGCCGCTGTGAAGAGGGTGGTTTAGCGCGGCCCAATCCATCTGCTGGTCATGATTCCATTCGTTGCGCTGGGCCAATTCCCCGCCCATGAACAACAGCTTCTTTCCGGGATGGCCCCACATAAAGCCGTAATAAGCGCGCAGGTTGGCAAACTGCTGCCACTCGTCTCCCGGCATTCTGCCGATTAGCGAACGTTTTCCATGCACCACTTCGTCGTGTGACAGCGGCAAAATGTAGCGCTCGGTGAATGCGTAATACAATCCGAAGGTGATTTTGTCGTGATGGTAGGCGCGGTACACGGGGTCCTCCTGAATGTAGCTCAAGGTGTCGTGCATCCATCCCATGTTCCACTTGTAGGAAAAGCCCAGACCGCCTTCGCTAACCGGTTGGGTGACACCGGGCCAGGCCGTGGATTCCTCGGCAATTACAATGGTGCCGGGCGCTCGCTCGGCCACAACGGTATTGAGGTGACGCAGAAAATCGATGGCTTCCAGATTTTCCCGTCCACCATAGCGGTTGGGAATCCACTCTCCCTCGGAGCGGGAATAATCGCGGTACAACATAGAGGCAACCGCATCCACCCGCAAACCGTCCAGGTGATATTCTTCCAACCAATGCAAGGCGCTGGCCAGCAGGAAACCTTGAACTTCGTTGCGGCCCAAATTATAAATGAGCGTGTTCCAGTCTTGATGGAAGCCTTCCCGGGTATCGGCGTGCTCGTAGAGAGCGGTACCGTCGAAATGCATCAAGCCGTGGGGATCGGTGGGGAAGTGGGCCGGCACCCAATCAACGATGACGCCGATCTCTGCCTGATGACAACGGTCTATGAAGCGGGCGAAGTCGCGCGGCGATCCCAACTCGGGCTGTGGTGCAAACAAGCCAATGGGTTGATAGCCCCAGGAACCGCCAAAGGGATGCGCAGTAATTGGCAATAGCTCGACATGGGTAAAGCCCAGTTCCTGGACATAGGGAATTAAAAGATTGCCTAACTCGTCCCAGGTCAGTGGGCGATTATCCGTGGTAGCGGCACGCCGCCAAGACATGACGTGCAATTCGTAAACGGATATCGGCGCGTGATGATTCTGTCGTTCCCCACGATGCGCCAGCCATTCCTGATCGTGCCATTCAAAAGGCGCGGAATCGGTGACAATAGAGCTGTCACCAGGTGGTGTCTCCGATTGCCAGCCTACCGGGTCGGCCTTCAAAGGCAAGAGGCCATGTTGGCCGAGTATTTCGTACTTGTAAAAACTGCCGGCTGCGACGCGCGGAACAAACAGCTCCCATACTCCGGACGAATGTCGAAGGCGCATGGGGTGGCGACGTCCGTCCCATTGATTGATATCGCCCACCACCGATACTCGCTGTGCATTGGGCGCCCAGACTGCAAAGCGTACGCCGCTAACACCATCAATAGTGGCAAGGTGAGCACCCAGCGCACGATTTAACTTGTAGTGCTTACCTTCGGCGATTAGATGCAGATCCACATCACTCAACAGGGGGCCGAAGGCGTAAGGGTCTTCGGTTTCCTGAACCGCGTCGCCCCAATCGATTCGCAGGCGATAACGCGGGTTGTCGGCAATCCGTCCCACAAAAAGATTGCCTCGTTCGCCTACCGGCTGTAAGCGACAAAGAACCTTACCATTGGCATCGGTAGCCTCAACGTTGCGCGCTCCAGGCTGAAAACTGCGTATTTCCGTGTGTTTGCCTCCCGCGCGGTGGGCGCCCAAATAGGCGAAGGGGTCGGACACTCGACCTTCCTCCAGTTCGCGCGCCAGCCAGTTCAGTTCACCCTTGTGCGAATTGAGTAGTTCACTCATGGCTGGCTCCTTGGTTGCGAAGCGGTCTTATTGAATGCAACACCGCAACGGATGAGGGTGTTTACCAAGCCGTGCAAGGGCACGCGAATCCAACCGGGGCGGTTAGCGGCTTCGTAGCGTATTTCGTCGATGGCTTTCTCCAGAGTAAACAAATGGGTCAGCACTACTCGCTGTTGCTCATCGCGCCAAGGCGCCGTGGAGAAATAGGCGTCCAGAAATCTGTCCGTGGCCGTGGCTTCAAACCTTGCCAGCATGCTTTTTGGTTCGGCCACTGGGCTGTGGTCGGTAAATAGTTGTAGACCCATTTCCGTCACGTAGTTGAAGGAACGCAAGATACCGGCCACATCGCGTATTGGGCTTGCCTTAGCCGTGCGCACAATCAGCGACTTGGCTGGCTCCCCCTCGAAATCAATAAAGTAGGCGTCGTCCTGGGCGACCAAAATCTGTCCCAGGTGGAGATCGCCGTGCACTCGAATCAGGGTCGAATCGGTCCCCTGCTGGGCCAGTTCAATAATTTTATCCGCGACTTGTTGTTTGTTCTCGGTTAGTTGTTGCCGTAACTGCGCGTCGTCCGCGCTAAGCTGGGCCGTCCGAAGTTGATCGAGCGCGCTATCCAGACGCGCACACAGGGATTCGTGCCAGCTACGACAAACTTCTTCGGTGGCGCGTTCGGGTACGAAGGCGGGGTCGCTCGACTGTGCGAGGGCTGCATGCATCTGCGCCAGCCGGATGCCCATTGCATGGGCGAAACGGCCCACTTCCTCAATGACATCCGCTTCGGTGACAGTCCACTCGGCTTCCTCGCCCGCGCTGATCGGTTCTTCGTGAGCAAATCTTTCCAGTTTGCTCAGAACCCAGCTCCAAGCGTCGCCCTGGCTGGGGATGTAACGTTGTAAAACGGCGATTACATAGCTTTGACCGTCCGGATCGCGCCGCGTGACGTGGCCCAACAGCGTTCCGGTGTTGGCAAAACTGTTTTCCGCCAAGACCCGGCTGATTTCCACTTCGGGGTTGGGCCCAGGGAATAGACGCCGAAACACTTTTAATACGGCCTGTTCTGCCACGATGACCGAGCTATTGGATTGTTCCCCGGACAGGTGGCGAACATCCAGGGTTTCGCTATCCAATTGCAGGCTGTTGAATGCCTCCGTCGTTTCAAAAAATAAACGGGGACCATTCTGGTCATTGGTTTCGCCGCTTGCGGCACCATTTTTAGTGCCATAGGTCTGCAGTGCTCGCACAATCCAAACGGCGTAGGTATCCGCGGCTAATGCATCGGTCAGCAAACCAACTCGCCGTTTGCGCCGGACACGCGCCAGTGCCAGTTGGTCCACCAGTGCCGGGTGCGGCTGCATGTCTTCGAAGAAAACCGTCAAGGGCAGTTGGTAATGCTGGGTTTCCTGGCCAACTTCGACCTGGATATCAGTGAGAATGATGGGTTCTGGGCTGGCACTCGCTGTTTCGGGTATGTCTCTCGCCGTGTGCTCCAGCACGAGGGTACTGGCAATTGCTGTTTGGGTAATTTTCGCATCCTTGCCCGCGAACCAGCGTCGTTTGGCAAGGTATTCAGCAAGCACGTGATTTTCCAGCGCGGTCTTAATGGGCGTGTCACAAATTTCGCTCACATGAGTGCGCATCACCAGGGTGAGATAATCTGGCAAAGGTTCGGGTGGCGGGCTGTACCAGTCGGGGAACGCGGTTTCTTTTGCCAGTAGAAACCAATAGAACCCGTACGGGGGCAAAGTAAGCAAATATGACAAGGCGCCGACTGGTGGAAACAAACTGCCACCGCTCAATTCCAGCGGTACGAACCCGGCGTAGTCGGACAAATCCAGTTCCACTGCCTGGGCCGCCTTGGACATATTGGCCAGACACAAAATCGCTTCGCCTTCGTCATTTCCCCCGCGGTGTTCGTGCTGAGGCTCCCGCTGTTTGTGCTCACCATGAGCTTCGTGCGGATCCCCATGCTCGCGAATATAGGCCAGGACACGCCGGTTGGACGGGTAGAGCATTTTGAAGGTTCCGCGACCAAAAGCGTGATACTCTTCGCGTATGTCGAGCATTAACCGTACCCAGTTCAGTAAGGAATGAGGGTTGTGCGTTTGTGCTTCCACGTTGATCGCGCTGTAACCGTATTGGGGATCCATGATGAGTGGCAACACCAGTTTGGCTGGATCCGCTTTGGAAAAGCCGCCGTTGCGGTCGGGCGTCCACTGCATGGGCGTGCGCACACCGTCGCGGTCGCCGAGAAAGATGTTATCTCCCATGCCGATCTCGTCACCATAATAGAGAATGGGTGTTCCCGGCATGGTCAACAATAAGGAATACAAAAGTTCCAACCGGCGGCGGTCTTTTTGCATCAACGGTGCCAAGCGACGGCGTATTCCCAAGTTCAAGCGCGCGCGGGCGTCGGCGGCATATTGATTCCACAAATAATCGCGTTCTCTATCAGTAACCATTTCCAAGGTTAACTCGTCGTGGTTGCGCAGAAATATGGCCCATTGGCAATTGGGGGGAATCGCCGGCGTTTGTCGCAGAATATCGGTGATCGGAAAACGGTCTTCCTGGGCCAAGGCCATGTAGATGCGTGGCATCAGCGGAAAATGGAAGGCCATATGGCATTCGTCGCCATCGCCGAAGTAGTGCTGAGTATCTTCGGGCCATTGATTGGCTTCGGCCAGCAGCAAACGGTCGGGATAGTCGGCATCAATTACGGTGCGAATTTGTTTTAGCACCTCATGGGTTTCAGGCAAATTCTCATTATTGGTACCTTCGCGCTCCACCAAGTAGGGCACCGCGTCCAGTCGCAGGCCGTCCACCCCGATTTCCAACCAAAATTCCATGACTTCGAGTACGGCTTCGAGCACCGCGGGGTTATCGTAGTTTAGGTCCGGTTGGTGGGAATAAAAACGATGCCAGTAGTATGCTTGTGCCTCCGGGTCCCAGGCCCAGTTGGACTTTTCCGTATCAATAAAAATAATGCGCGTTCCGGCATACTTCTGATCGTTGTCGGACCAGACATAAAACTCCCGTTCCGGCGATCCGGGCGGAGCCATGCGTGCTCGTTGAAACCAGGGGTGTTGGTCGGAGGTATGGTTAATAACCAGTTCGGTAATTACCCGTAATCCCCGGGCATGAGCTTCCTGGATGAATTGCTGAACGTCTTCCAATTTTCCATAGTCAGGATGTACGGCGCAGTATTCGGCAATATCGTAACCGTCATCCCTTAACGGGCTCGGATAAAACGGCAAAAGCCAAATCGTATTCACGCCCAGGGTGGCGATATAATCGAGCTTTTCAATCAATCCTCGAAAATCGCCAATGCCGTCGTTATTGCTGTCAAAGAACGACTTGACGTGCAACTGGTAAATGATCGAATCTTTGTACCAGGTGGCGTCGTTGACGGTACGGCTGATGGCCTGTGCTTTTGTTTGAACTGGCAAGGGTTTGCTCCGTTTCTTTGGTCTGATAGGTTGAGATATATTGCGCCCACCTTTGTGCGAGCAACCCGTTTGGCGCTGGGGTAGAGCGTTTCGAAAACGCGGTAGATACGTCCCTGTAGCTCCCTCGCTTCATCCCTGAAGCGAGGGTTTCGAAACGCTCTACCCCAGCACCAAACTACGATGTGCCCGCTTCGAAAGTCCGCTCGGAACCAAACAGATCAATAGTAAGGACTCGGGCTCTGATCGAGCGGAGGCCAACAAACGTGAAGACAGGAGTTCGGTGTTTGCTGATGTGACCGTCGACAGGAGGGACCCTGGCGCCGAGCCTACAGGGATGTATTTACGGCGTGTCACAGCAGTGAATACCGGACTTCTGTCCATGCACCAAAACCATAATCTAGCACGGAGAAGCTCCAGCCGATTTTCTGGCCTCAAAAATTACAGCTCCTATTCTTGAACCACACGAAAAATTGCAAAAGGTATTTCCCCGGGATCAAAATACCAGTGCTGAGTATCATGAGCCCAGGGCATGTCCAGGTCGCGCATCAGTTCGGTTACCGAAAAACCTGTTCCACCTCCCGCTACCTCCGGTGGTACGTACAATGCGGCTTCCTGTCCGTGGTGAGGGTCGAGGCTGATGGCGACCAGGATGATGTTGTGTCCATCGGGGCTGCGTTTGACGAAAAACAGAACCTGATCATTGTGCGACTCCAGAAACCGTAGGTTTAAATGAGACTGCAGCGCTTCGTTACCCTTGCGAATACGGTTGAGGCGAGTGATTTCGCTGACGATATTGCCGGGCGCGCTGAAATCGCGCGGTTTGATTTCGTATTTTTCCGCATCCAAATATTCTTCACGGTCGGGGAGGGCGGCTGATTCACATAGTTCGAAACCGCTGTACATGCCCCATAGCCCGGACAGCGTGCTTGCCAGGGCGGCGCGGATCAGAAAGCCGGGCCGGCCCGATGTTTGTAGAAAATAGGGATTGATATCCGGCGTATTGACAAAAAAATTGGGGCGGAAATAGTCCTTCACTTCAGTGGTGGTAAGCTCGGTCAGGTAATCCGTCAATTCCCGCTTGGTGTTGCGCCAGATAAAATAGGTATAACTCTGATTAAAGCCAAGCTTGGCGAGTTGGTACATCATGGTCGGGCGGGTAAAGGCCTCGGACAAAAAGATAACCTCGGGGTGCCTGCCGCGTACGTCGGCGATCAGCCACTCCCAAAAGGGTAGGGGTTTGGTGTGGGGGTTGTCGACCCGGAATGTTTTAACGCCCTCGGATACCCAGTAGAGCACAATGTCGCGCCAAGCTTCCCATAAGTCGGGGATAGCGGTAGCAGCATAAAAG
>JBBDIU010000145.1:9075-12819 GCA_040880205.1 Cellvibrionaceae bacterium | reverse complement strand
ACATCCCTGTAGCTCCCTCGCTTCGTCCCTGAAGCGAGGGTTTCAAAATGCCTAACCCAGCCCCAAACTTGTATCGGTGGCCGACCCAGATTGTACAGTTTGTTCCTCAATGTCCGCGAACTGCATTTTTTGCGGGCAGTTCCACAACGCTAAGGAATAGTAGGAACAAACTGGAGGCTCGAGACGCGTCGCAAATGCAAGTTTGGTACTGGGGGCCGTATTTCAAAACCCTCGATTCAGGGATGAAGCGAGGGAGCTACAGGGATGTATTCATGCGGTTTTGAAATGCGGCCCCCAGTGGCAAACGGAACGGGGGCACTCTCCTGACAATGATGCTAAAGATGTAGGCTGCTTTGGAATGCTGTCGGTCTACAAATCCTTAATCCGTGTCAATTGAGATTCCAATTTTTCCAAAGCAGCACCCAATTCGCGGGCCTTTACTTTTTCTTTGTCGACAACGTCCGCCGGGGCTTTGTCGACAAAGTTTGCATTGTTCAACTTGCCTTCCACTTGCTTGAGTTCCTTGTTGCGTTTGTCAATTTCTTTTTGCAGGCGGTGGCTTTCTTCGTCCTTGTCGATCAAATCAGCCATGGGTACCAGAATATCCATGTCGCCCACCAATGCGGTGGCGGACAAGGGTTCTTCATCGTCAGCTTCCAGCCATTGGATGGATTCCAGTTTGGCGAGCTTGCCAAGGTATTGGTGGTTCTCTTCCACCCGGCGCCGATCCTCGACATTGCCATTTTTACAGTAAATGGATAGTAGTTTGCCAGGAGATAGTTGCATTTCGCCGCGAATATTGCGTATGCCGATGATAAAATGCTTAACCCACTCGATATCCGCTACTGCTTGTGAATCCTGCTTGTCCGGATCGGCGATGGGGTAGGGGGCGTACATGATGGTTTCGCCTTCAGCGCCGACCTTGCTTTTGATCAACTGCCATATTTCCTCGGTGATATATGGCATCAGCGGATGGGCCAGGCGCAGAATGGATTCCAGCATGTGCAGAAGCGTTTGTCGGGTGCCTTGTTTTTGCGCTTCACTGGCATCGTCGTCCCAGAGAATGGGTTTGGACAACTCCAGATACCAGTCGCAGTATTCATTCCAGACGAATTCGTACAGAGCCTGGCTGGCAAGGTCGAAACGATAACTGTTGATGCCTTCCGCCACCGCCCGTGCCGCGTCTTGAAAACGCGCTACAATCCAGCGGTCTGCCAGCGACAGCTCGACCGTGTCTTTCGTTGGTGAATAATTTTCGCAGTTCATTAGCACATAGCGGGCCGCATTCCAGATTTTGTTGCAAAAGTTGCGAAATCCTTCAATGCGTCCTACGTCAAAATTAATGTCGCGGCTGCGCGAGGCCAGTGAATAAAAGGTAAAGCGTAGTGCGTCGGTGCCGTAAGCATCGATACCTTCCGGGAATTCCTTGCGGGTCTGTTTCTCGATTTTTTCCTTCAAGCGCGGCAGCATCATACCCGCGGTGCGTTTTGCCAGGAGTGAATCCAGGTCAATACCATCGATCATGTCGATAGGGTCAAGGACATTGCCTTTGGATTTTGACATTTTCTGGCCGTGGCTGTCGCGCACCAGACCGTGGCAGTAAACGGTGTCAAAAGGAATTTCCTTGCGAAAGTGTAGGGTGAGCATAATCATCCGCGCTACCCAGAAGAAAATAATTTCAAAACCGGTGACTAGTGTGTTGGTGGGATGGAAGGTGTTGAGTTCGTCCGTGTTCTCCGGCCAGCCGAGTGTGCCGAATGTCCAGAGGCCGGAGGAAAACCAGGTATCCAGTACATCGTCGTCCTGGATCAGGGCCAGGTCCGGCGCGAGTGAATATTTTTCCCGCACCTGATCTTCGTCGCGACCGACATAGATTTTGCCTTCCTTGTCATACCAGGCTGGAATGCGATGGCCCCACCATAATTGCCGTGAAATGCACCAGTCCTGGATGTCGCGCATCCAGGAAAAATACATATTCTCGTAATTCTTTGGAACGAATTTGATCTCGCCGTTTTCGACCACCTTGATGGCTTCTTCCGCCAGCGGTTTGGTTTTAACGTACCATTGGTGAGTGAGATAGGGCTCGATTACCACACCGCTGCGGTCGCCCCGGGGAATTTTTAATTTGTGGGGCTCGACCTTTTCCAGCTGCCCCAGCGCCTCGAGGTCGGCCAGGATGTCCTTGCGCGCATCGAAGCGATCCATCCTGCGGTATTTGGACGGCATGTCGTCGTTGAGTTTGGCATCGTCGTCGAAGATGTTGATCATGGGCAGTTGATGCCGCAGGCCCATTTCGTAGTCATTGAAATCGTGAGCGGGGGTGATTTTTACGCAGCCGGTGCCGAAGTCCATGTCGACGTAGTCGTCGGCAATGATGGGGATTTCACGGTTACTTAGTGGCAGAGTGACTGTTTGTCCAACTAAATGCCTGTAGCGTTCGTCCTCTGGATGCACCGCCACGGCAGTATCGCCCAGCATGGTTTCCGGCCGTGTGGTAGCCACGACCAAATGGCCGCCGCCGTTGGTGAGGGGGTAGCGGAAATGCCACAAGTGCCCGTCTTCTTCCTCGGCGACGACTTCCAGGTCGGAAATGGCGGTGTGCAGTTTCGGATCCCAGTTGACCAGGCGCTTGCCGCGATAGATCAGACCTTCGTCATAAAGCTGAATGAAAACTTCCTGGACCGCCTTGTAAAAGCCGTTGTCCATGGTGAAGCGTTCGCGAGTCCAGTCCACGGAGGCGCCGAGGCGGCGCAACTGACGGGTAATATGGCCGCCCGATTCCTTTTTCCACTGCCAAACTCGTTCGACGAATTTTTCCCGCCCCAACTCGTGGCGGGATTTGCCTTCCGCATCCAACTGGCGCTCCACCACCATTTGGGTCGCGATCCCCGCGTGGTCGGTCCCAACTTGCCACAGCGTATTGTCGCCGCGCATGCGGTGATAGCGAATTAGCGCGTCCATGATCGCGGTTTGGAACCCGTGGCCCATGTGCAGATTGCCGGTGACGTTGGGCGGGGGGATCATGATGCAGTAGGGCTGGCCTTCGCCTTTGGGTGCGAAGTACTGATTGTTTTCCCAGGTCTGATACCACTTGCGTTCAATGGACTGCGGGTTGTAGGTTTTTTCCATGAGATACTTATTGGCTCGTCTGATAAATTGCCGCGGCTTTGCGCGGGCGAAGGCCGCGAATTATACCCTGCCGGGATGGGGGCTGACAGCCTCGGCGCAAAGGCTCAGGACGACTTCTCGGTGATCTCTCGCTCGGCGCGAATGAGGGCACGGATTTTTTTCCGCAATTCCGCCTCGACTTTCGGCAGGTATTCCTCAACGATTTGCTCGGCAAATTCCGCATCGCTATGATCGAGGCCCTCGGCTTTGGTGGCGGGTCGGGGATAGTCGGGGCTCTGTTGCAGTGCGCGGCTGGCGGCCAGACGGTCGCGGATGTGCTTCGGTAGGAAGGGGTTTTCGGTTTTATTGCCTGACGTCGCTGGCGCCCGTCGAGCCGCTGGCTGGTTGCCGGCTGGTGTCGGAGTCTGTTTGGCGACCGGTTTCATCGGGGCATCACTGGTGGGCCCCGCGACGCTGTCGTCATGATCCGGGTCAAACAGACTCGGTTGCTGCTCTGCGGGTTGCTCCACATGCTGTTGCGGCGCCCGCGTATTGTTGTTGATGGCGGGGGCCGAATCGTCGGTTTTGGGTCGGTCAAACAGGGACGGTGTGGCTTTTCCCGGCGCGGGGGGGGGG
>JBBDIU010000145.1:0-9065 GCA_040880205.1 Cellvibrionaceae bacterium | reverse complement strand
CCCCCCCCCGCCACGATGTCATCGTCTTCACTGCTGGTTGCCGGCGGCCAATCGCTTTCGTCCAAAGCCGTTTGCAGGACGGGGATGTCGTCGTGTGCGTTGGGTGTCGATTCGCTGCTTGTGATGTCCTCGATCACGCTATTCAAGGCATCAGTTAACAAAGGCGCGTCGTCATCGTCGGCAACCGTATCCGGTAGGTCCTGGTCGTCGTTGAGTTTGTCCTCGAGCAGCGTCTTTATGGATTCCAGTTCGCCCAGAATCTTGTGCCGTGTGTTTCGCTTATTGTCCGTCATGTGTCCTCGTGTCGCACCTCTATGGAGCGCGGATATGATGGGATTGTATCGGATAGCCCTGCTCGCGGTAAAACCGAAAATTCCGCCGGGTGGCGTTGAGTACGGAGGCTTCCTGAACAACCACCTCCACCAGACGCTGCAGTTTGGCGGATTCTTCCGGAGGGCTATTGCGGAGATTGATCAATACGTCCTGCGAAATCCCAGTGACTGTACGACTGGAAATAGTAAAAGGCTCGTCGGTCGGTTCCGTTGGGCCGGTCTCAACACAATCCGTCCCGACGCGTTCCCTTTCAACGCGATGCGGCACAAAGGATTCCGGTGGATAGCGCCACAGCAGGGCATCCAGTTGTTCGGCTGCCTCGTTGGAGTCGACAGCGATGCAGGCGGTCTTGTTTAGCTTTTGCAGCTTGCCCAGGAGCCGGGCCACAAACTCCCAGCGGGCCGTGGGCGCAGCGCTATCCAGGATGTAGAAATCCACTTGAGGCATGGTTAGGCGTTTGCCAGGACGAAGTTGACCAGCAGGGAGACGGGCCGACCGGTTGCCCCTTTCTCGGCATTGGATAACCAGGCCGTACCGGCGATATCCAAATGGGCCCAGGGAAAGTTTTCGGCGAAGTGTGACAGGAAGCAGGCCGCCGTGATGCTACCCGCCTCGCGACCGCCGATGTTGGCGAGATCGGCAAAATTGCTGTCCAACTGCTTCCTGTAATCGTCCCACAAGGGCATACGCCAGGCGCGGTCGCCACTGTAGTCGCCCGCCGCAAGCAGTTGCTCCGCCAGATCGTCGCGGTTGCTGAACAGGCCCGAGGCATGGCTACCTAGCGCAATCACGCAGGCACCGGTGAGGGTGGCGACATCGACCACCGCCTTCGGTTTGAAGCGCTCGGCGTAGGTGAGGGCGTCGCACAGCACCAGGCGGCCCTCGGCGTCGGTATTGAGCACCTCAATGGTTTTGCCAGCCATGGAGGTCACTATATCACCGGGCTTGGTAGCCTTGCCGCTGGGCATGTTTTCCGCAGCGGCGACAATGCCCACCAGATTGATTTTAGGCCGCAGCAATTGGACGGCCTTCATGGCCCCGAATACGCTGGCGGCTCCGCACATATCGAACTTCATTTCGTCCATGCCCGGCCCGGGTTTGAGGCTGATGCCGCCGGTGTCAAAGGTAATGCCCTTGCCTACCAGAACGGTGGGTTTACGAGACTGTGCGGCGCCTTTGTATTCCATCACAATCAATTGGGCGGGTTCCTTGCTGCCCGCGGATACCGAGAGCAGTGAGCCCATGCCCAGTTCCGCCATTTGTTTCTCGCCAAGTATTTTGGTGCTGAAGTTGTTTTGGCCCCTGGCGAGCTTTTTAGCTTGCTCGGCCAGATAGGTGGGAGTGCAGATATTGCCCGGCAAGTTACCCAGTTCCCGAGCCAGCGCGATACCCTCGGCGGTCGCCGCGGCGGTTTTCACGGCTTTTTTGATCGCTGGCAATTGCCCCTGGCGTGACAAGCAGTAGGTGGTGGCGGCAAGGGGGGATGCCGTGGCCTTCTTGCTTTTCAGAGCCTGAAACTGATAACTGTGATGGGCGAACAACAGGGTAGCCTGCTGAGCCTTCCATTCCTCGTCACGGCCGTTAACCGCCACATCCTCGCAAAACAGGTGGACTTGTTTGCTGCCGGTTTGCCTGACAGCCCTGGCGCCGCGTTCCAGTGCCTTGCGAAATTCACCGGTGCCGCACTTGTCCTGCTTGCCAAAACCGAGCAGCAGCACGCGCTGAGCGGAGCATCCTAGGGGGTTGTGCAATATCAGGCATTCTCCCAGTTCGCCCTTCAAATCTCGGCTTTTTATCAAATTCCGGACAAGGCCAGGACTGGCTTGGTCCAGGGCCTCGGCGGCGCTGGAAAGCTTGCCTCTTTCAAACACCGGGAGGATGGCACAGTCGGTCTTTTGAGTCAGCGGATCGGCTTGGCTGGCGTGAAACTGCATCGGGTATCCTTGTTCGGTTGGTTGGTTGCTGGTTATTGGCGGCTCGGGCTGCGTATAATGCAGTACTTTTTACCGGCATAGTGTACGTCATGCATGCTCCTGGGCAAGCGACATCGACAAAGGCCGCTCAAGCCATCCCGGCCACAAGAACGGCTATTACCAAGTGATTATTCTCCGCTATTTCACCCGTGAAATCCTCTTGTCGACTTTGGTCATAAGTGGCGGTCTGCTGTTGTTGACCGTTGGCGACCGGTTTGCCGGCTATTTGAATGATGCCATCCGAGGGGACCTGGCTCCGGAAGTGGTATTTCTGATTCTCGCGCTCCGCATTCCCGATATGCTGATGCTGATCTTGCCCATCTGCTTTTTTCTTTCGGTTCTCTTTGCCTATGGGCGCCTGTATGTGGACAGCGAAATGGTAGTGTTGTCGAGCTGCGGCTTTAGCAAACTGCGGTTGGTGGCCTACACCATGGTCCCCGCGGCGATCATCGCCGCGTTGGTCTTGGGCTTGACGATGTTCGTCAGTCCCTATTCCCTGAAGATGGCCGACGACATCATCGTTCAGCAGCGCAATCGCAGTGAATTGGAAGTACTGACGGCAGGTCGCTTTGAATCGCTTCGTGACGATGAATCAACCACCTATTATTTCGAACGCTTTGCCGCTGATCGCGGCAAAATACTCAATGTATTCATCGCCGAAAGGCCCAGCGGCGCCAGCGAAGGCAACCCGGTTTCCGTAGTCAGAGCGTCGGCGGCCACGGATGAAATTAACTTTGCCACCGGCGACCGGTACTTGGTACTGGAGGATGGCTACCAATACATCGGCGTGCCGGGTCATTCGGATTACCGGGAAATAAAGTTTGAGCGCTACGGTACCTTTCTTCCCGCGCGAACCATTGATAGTGCCCCGATTGATCGGGAGGAATACGCCAGTTTGACCACCTTGCTGGATACCGATAACCCCGAATACATAGCCGAATTGCAGTGGCGCCTGTCGCTGCCGCTGTTCATTTTCGTGATTGCGCTGATCGCCGTGCCCCTCAGCCACACCAGCCCCCGACGCGGTCGTTTTTTGAAGATTTTCCCCGGTTTTATTCTCGCCGTATTCTATCTCGGCGGCCTGAGTGTGGTCAGGTCCATGGTGGAGCGAGGCTCGATTCCGCAACTGCCCGGCATCTGGTGGGTGCATCTGACCTTCCTGGGGGTTGCGCTGGCACTGCTACTGTGGAACAACGGCCAGGCGCTCGGCAAACTTCAAGGCACTGGCCGAACGCCGGAGGCCCGCGATGCGCAGACTTAACCGCTATCTGGGCAAAACGGTTCTGGCTGCCACGTTCGGGGCCATGATGGTTCTGGTCAGCCTCATAGTTATCTCCGACCTGGTATCCCAACTGGGCAATCTCAAGGGCGATTACGATTTTGTCACGGCGCTTAGCTACGTCATGTTGCGCGTGCCGGGGATCATGTACGAGTATCTATCCTATGCCACCTTTCTGGGCTGTGTCATAGGCCTGGGCATCCATGCGAATGCCAATGAGCTGGTGATACTCCGGGCAGCGGGTGTTAGCCTGCTGCGCATCGGTTGGGCGATTATGCGCCCGGTGCTGCTGGTTGTTGTCGGCGGTTTATTGTGGGGTGAGTACGTCATGCCGCTCAGCGCCGAATTGGCGGAGAATACCCGTTCGGCGGCTCTGGCGGAGCCGGAAGAGGGTGAGAGTAGCGGTCTGTGGCACCGAGAAGGCAATGAGTTTGCCTATTTTGAGTCGGTACAGTCCAATGGGCGGTTGTTCGGTATAACGCGCTATCGATTTGATGATCGCGGTCGGCTGCTCGCATCGGTTCACGCGGAAGAGGGTATTTATCAAAATGGCTACTGGCAACTGGAGAATGGGGTCGAAAGCCGTTTTGAGGGGCGACAGGTGGACCAAACAAAATTTATTCATCAGGCCTGGCACACGGATCTATCGCCCGAGCAATTAAAGCTACTGGTGCTGGATCCGGCGTCCTTGTCCATCCAGAATTTGTACCGCTATGCCCAAAACCGTGACCGGCAAGGCCTGGACAGCCGCCATTATTGGTTGTCCTTTTGGCAAAAAGTCATGCAACCCCTGGTTATTCTCGGTTTGGTTCTGGTGGGTATTTCGTTCATTTTCGGGTCCTTGAGGGAATCCACCATGGGGGCGCGCCTGACATTGGCCGTCCTGGTCGGCATTATCTTCGAAATAGCCCAGAACCTGCTTGGCACCTCCAGTCTGGCCTTGGGTTTCTCTCCACTACTGGCTGTACTCATGCCTACCTTGGCCTCGGTGGCATTTGGCGCGTGGTTGTTGAAAAAGAATTGATTGAATGGGAAGTGGAAGTGGGGAGGAAGACTAGAGATTAGCGACTTGTCCTGACCGTTTCCGTGCCCGTCAGTTGGTCGTGGGCGGTCTGGCCGTCTTTATCGACAAGACACCAAAAATAGCCCAGGCCGAGAATGGCCAGCGAAAGGGGGGCCAGTAGGCAGCGCAATAGGGCCTGTCGATAGCTAATGCGACCCCCAGCTCTGGATTGTAGGCGCAGGCGCCAGGCGCGCATGCCCAGCGTCTGGCCGCCGCGACGCCAGAAAAAAATAAAAAATCCGCTCAGCAGTGCCAGCCAGCCCAGTTGAAACAGCAGCTTGGTCCAACCGGTGTAGGATATCTCGCCCTGGGGAATGGGCCCCGTCAGCCAGTTGGGTAGCCAGACGGCAAAAACCAGCACATAGCACGCGCTGATGCCCAGCAATAGCAAGCTGTCGTAGAACAAGGCCGCCAACCGGTGGAATAAACCGGCGGCGGGTGGTGGCGTATCCCCGGCGGTATCAGGCATAAGGAGCGGACATAGAGAGAATGTTGTCGGGTCCAAAGACCGCGGCGCGCATTGTACCAGACCGCGGCATGGGGGAGGTCGGGTTGCCACACTTAGATTCATAGCGCTCGTGTGCAGGGAGTTTAGAGAGTATAGAAAATCGTCAGCGCCGCATCCTGGTGGGCGCGGCGGCCGATCGAGATGGTGCCCTCACCGATTAACGGCAGCTCTTCTCGGCGCAGGTAAAGTTCCGGCTGATCCGGGGCCTTGACGTAGGTCCCGTTGGTACTGTGGTCGACCAACACGAATTTGCCACGGCGCAGTACGATGTGACAGTGGTCGCGGGAAGCCAGGCTGGAATCCACATGCAAATGAGCCTTGCGTTGGTCGCGACCGATAATGAAGGGAACATCCTCGGGAGTGACCGCAAAACATTGCCGGTTGTAATCCAATTGTAACTGCTTGTTACTGATCTTCTGGGTTCTGTGGCTGACCGCCATGACGGTGGTGGCGTGGTGCTCGTCCGACGGGTTTTCCCAAACAAAACGGTAAATCAAACTTGTGCGGTTTTCTCCTTTGATATTGACCCGGTCGAATTCCTGGCAGTACGCCCGCAATTGGGCGGACAAAGCATCCACCAGGGACTGGGTAACAACCACCTGATTGGGTCGCGCGATTTGGGTCACGGAGGCGGCATCATTGACGGTATCGCCAAACACATCGTCGCCATCAAGCAGGGTATGCCCGAAGTCCATGCCAATGCGGATTGCCAGCCCGTCACCGAAGGCGTCCATGGTACTCAGGTGGCATTGTTGCTGGATGGCGGCAGCTGCGGCGCAGGCGTCCTCCGGGGTATCGAACCGCGCCATGACCTCGTCGCCAATGGTTTTGACCACCGTGCCCTGGTTGCGACGGGTAATGTCACGCATCAGGTCAATGGCCGTGTCGATCGATTGTTTGGCGGCAACATTGCCATGCTGCTTGTAAAGCGCGGAGCTGCCGGACACATCGGCAAACATGATGGCCTGATAGGCGATGCGCTCCTGATCTTCTTCTATGGTGACTGTCACGATAATGTTGGGGCTTATTGAGTGTTTTGGCGCCAGTTTACCCGGAGTGTCTGGGTTTCGCTATGAGGGGGAGGCCGAGAGACCTATATCTGTTATAGCTTATTCTCAGCATTTTGCCGAGTTAATGAAACCGGTATGATGGCACCCCGAGGACACCTGCCAAGCAAATAGATAACAAAAGGGGAGTGGAGTGAACAAGGTCATTCACGACAATCACGATTGGCTCCTGGCGGTGCGCGAGGACATTATCGAGCCGGAACGGCCCATTATCGACCCCCACCATCACCTGTGGGAACGGCGGCGGGGGTCGGACTATTTGTTGGAAGACCTTTGGGCCGACACCGGATCGGGCCACGCGATCAAGAAAACTGTTTTCGTGGAATGCCATGCCAAGTACCGCCGGGAGGGACCGGAGCATTTGCGTCCGGTCGGCGAAACCGAATTTGTTGCCGATATCGCGGCCCAGAGTCGACGGGGTGGGCCCGAACACGCGGTTATCGCGGCGATCATTGCACATGCGGATCTGCGTTTGCCACAACGGGACGAAGTGTTGGACGCCCACGCCGAGGCCGCGCAGGGTTTGTTTTTTCGTGGCATTCGTCAATCGGGTGCTTACGAAGGTGAAGAGGATTACCTATTCATTAAACCCCGCCAACCCAAGGGTATTTATCTGGACGCGGATTTCCAGAAGGGAGTTGCCCGCCTGGGGCAACGAGGCTTGAGCTATGACACTTGGCATTACCATCACCAAAATCGTGACTTCCTGAAATTGGCCCAGGTGGCCCCGGATACGCTTATCGTCCTGGATCACATGGGCACGCCACTAGGAGTGGGCCCCTACGCTGGGCGGCGCGAGGAGATTTACCGGCAATGGAAACAGGATATCGCGGCGATTGCCAAGTGTGAAAACGTGTTCGCCAAGCTGGGTGGACTCGCCATGCCGGACAACGGCTTTGGCTGGAATCTGCGCGATACGCCCCCCACCTCCGACGAATTTGTTGCAGCGCAGAAATGCTACTACTTGCATACCCTGGATTGTTTTGGGCCGAAACGCTGCATGTTTGAAAGTAATTTTCCGGTGGACAAATGGTCCATGTCCTACCACGTGGTTTGGAACGGGTTCAAAAAAATGGTGGCTGATTTTTCCGAATCTGAGAAATGCAGCCTGTTTTACGATACCGCTGCCAGGGTTTATCGGCTTAATTGACGGTAAGATTAGGGCACAAGAGAGATAACTTGGTTGCAATTGGGGGCGAAACCATGAAGGCTCGCTATGCTTGCCTGGCGGGTGTCTTGCTGGCGCTGGATTGCGGCAGCAGCGCGGCGCACGAGTTGGCAGTCGATTTTATTCTGGGTGGCGATAGTAACCCCAACCGGCTGGCCGACGTGTTTGAGGTCGATACGGAAGCCTATACGCTGGGACGGGTACGATTTCGCCATGAATCCGCGGGAACTGGCTTTCATTATCAGATTGATGGACGCAACGATCTGTATACTCGTGATGACGAAGGCGTTACCAACGCAGCCAACGCGGAGGAAATCCGCCTCTCGGTCATCGGTGGGTTTACCTGGGCTCCCGCCCTGGCTCACGGGCCCGCCAATTTCACCGCCGATATTTTTTATCGCCGCCGCGACGCCATCTTCGTCGATAGAATCACCGGAGGCGTGGCGACATTTTCAGGCACAATGATCGACAATCGATTCGATGCCGAGGAAGCGGGTTTTCAATTGAGCGGCGACGTGCCCCTTTCCGCCGCCGCAAATTTTCTATTTTCCCTGCGGTCTTTCGACAAGAAGTACGAATCCTACGTAGAGCTAGGTCTTGCCAATCTTGACTACCAACAGACCCGAGTCAATCTGGGTTTTGAAAAGCAGATGGGCGCGCGCACCCGGGTGCGGACCATAATCGGCACCGGTACACGGCGCTATGTGGACCGCCGCGCGAGGGAGGAAGACGGCGTTCTATTGGCGGATTCGGACCTGGAGTTCACACTGTTTGGTGTCACCGGAATGCTGGATATTCAGCTAGGCGATCGCTGGAATTGGCAAGTTGGCGCCGAAGTTGATCAGCGCAAGGATAACGAAAGTGGTTACTACGACCTCACCGAGGCCAGCGCTTTTAGTCAACTGCGTTATCGCAACGAACACTTCGTGAATTTTTTGTTTACTGCCGCTTATCTCAACCGCGAGCTGGACAATATTGACGACAATGCCATTATGACCCTGGAAGAAGAGGAGAAGGAAAAAGACGGCTACCGAATTGGCACGGAACTGGTGCGCAACGTGACCGATTGGCTGAACTATGACGTGGATTTAATCCTCGGCCTCAATTATGAGTCTTTCGGTCACGATAATCTCTTTTATAACTACGACCGCAGCCAATTTTACATTGGTGCTCGTTGGCGTGCGTACTGACGCTTCGGGGCTTCGAAGAGCTACGGCGTAGTACTCTGACACTCGGTAAAGAGCTGGTCGGTTTTGGCGGCCATAATGAAGTCGTTTTTATGCAGGCCTTTAATTTTGTGTGTCCACCAGGACACGGTAACCTTGCCCCATTCGACTAATAAGGCGGGGTGGTGGCCTTCGGCTTCAGCCAGCTCGCCCACGCGGTTGGCGAAGGCGAGAGCGCTTTGAAAATCGGGGAATGTATAGCCACGCTGTAGTTGGTCAATTGCACTGACTGTCAGCAGTTGCCAATCCGGGATTTCCTTGGAGAGCATCGCCACTTGCTCGCCGGTAACCCGGGGTGCGTCGACGCGGCAGGCTTTGCAATGATTTCCGGCGAGTACGGTCATAGCAATTACCTTCGAGTTGTGATCAATGTCTTTAAGCGATTAGGGTGTTTAGGGAACCTCTGAATATTAACCTAAATCGGGTAAAATAACCGCTTTACTTCCAC
>JBBDIU010000144.1:0-12883 GCA_040880205.1 Cellvibrionaceae bacterium | reverse complement strand
CCCCACTACGCCTTCAAAAGCGCGCCTTGATTGCGAGCCGGCCTGTAAGCCAGAGACGTATTGGTATTATTCAGAGGCTCCCTTGAAGAGCGCCATCCCGCAAAAAGTCTTTAATTGTCACGCTCGATTCGCAGAAAGAGAACTCCTCAGTCGTTTTGACAGCGCGGCCAACAACAAAATTGCCAGCACACCATAAACTGTATTGATAAACCACGTCGGATGGCGGCTATAAAAACTGCCTCCGCTGTGAGTTGCATGAGGCAGATCGACAATAAAACCGCCGGCTTCGTCCAATTTGGTTTGAAATACAATGCGACCATTGGGCGCAACGGCGGTTGAAGGGCCATTATTCAGCACGTGGACCATGGGAACCCGGTTTTCCACCGCGCGCAGAATGGACGCATTGACATGTTGAAATGGCTGGCGGGTGGAACCGAACCAGCTATCATTGGACACTCCCACCAAAAGCGAGCCTTCCGCCGGTGCCGGGAGCGCCTCGGCAACGAACATCGGGAAAAGGGTTTCGTAGCAAACCAGCGGTACGATGTGCAACCCATCGTGGCTGAACACAACGGGACCATCCCCAGCGCTGATTTCCCGGAGAAAGCCGCCGAAATAGGTTTTGATCAAGGTGTTCGCCCAGCCCGGTCCTTCGGCAAAGGGCAAGGTCTCGCCGAAGGGTACCCGGTGTATTTTTCGATAGGTTCCCTGGTGACTGCCATCAGCCTGCAAAAAGGCCACACTATTGTATTTGGGTGCGTCGCGGTCCGCGTCGCTGCCTAGCTCCAGGTCTTGAAACATTAGCGGCCGACCCAGCCGAGCCACCTCGCTGGCAAAGGCATCTCGCACACGGGCGTCATCAAAGTAGCGTTTGTAACGAGCTTCCGGCCAGATAACCAACTCGGCGCCCGCCGCAACCAGACGCTCGGTCATCTCCATCTCATGAGGATAGGCCCAGCTGTAACCCGGGAAAACGCGTTTTTGCTCGCCTGGCACGGGCGCTTCGTTTGGTTGGACCAAGCCGATTGCGCGGCGCGGCCATTGCGCGGTTTCCCGGTCCCAATTCGGCGTCGTTACCAATCCGTAAATCAACCAGAGGGCAATGGTTAGCGCGGCGGCCCCGTTGGCGGGAACGGAACGGAGCCCGTTTCGCCAGGTGAGTAGATAAAAGAGGCTGATGTTGCTCAGGCCGATAATGAAATCGAGGCCGTGGACGCCGGTCCATTCAATGGCCTGCAAGGCGGGTAAAAAACGGCTTTGGCTTTCCCCCAGTTGTACCGGGAACAGCATGGGAAAACTGGTATAAAAGCACACCACCAACAGTGGAAACAAAACCAGGCTTGGCAGGGCAAGGTTGCGCCGCAGCCAGGTAAACGAGGCGAACAGCAAGGCGGGCAGCTGGGCGCAGTAAATCCAGAAAAGGATGGCCACCGCAAAGCCATGGGCCTGGTCGTAACCCTTGAACAATATAAGAAAGTCCACGATCCAGTGTCCGGCGCTCATGTAAAAGGCCAGCCCGGCAGCCAGCCCATATGTGTAGCTTTCGGCCACGGTGGCCTTATCGGTTGCGACTAGCAGCGGAACGAAGGCGATCCAGCAGAGCACAAACCAGGACGGAAAAAGGTAGGCAAGCGCCAGCAATAAACGCGCGGCGGCCCAGCCGCTCACAATATCGGCGTGTATCGGCCCCTCATGCTCACTGACCTCACTCATGAGTTGGACCTTCACTCTCCAGACCGCGCTGTTGATATTCACGCTCAAGCGTGTCCAGACGTTCCTGTTTGCGCGCTGGAGAAAGCGAGCTGTCTTCGCGTATTTCGCGTCGGCTCAGTAGGTAGGTAGTCAGCGCATTGCGTTCACCGTAGAGTCGTTCGGCGGCTTCGGAGCCCAGGTATTTGTGCTGGAGCTCAATGGAATTTCGCAGCGCGGCAAGGGCCTCCTTCGCTCCACCCGCTGCAGGCGTTTGAAACCGGGATTCCTCCCGTCGATAGGCGGCATAATTGTGAAACAGTTCGGCCAGTTGTTCCCCCTTCGAACCGGGAAAGCTTTTACGTAGCAGGACGACGATCCGCTGTAGCACCTCTTCGGAGGTGTTCTCGGGCAAATGTAACAGGGTTTGTTCCAACGTGTCCGCCAGCATGGGATCCAGTTCCAGCCGTCCCGCTTCATCAGTTCCCACCCGCGATGCAAACCTTCCTTCGAAAGTGGTGAAATCGAAAGGCCAACGACGCGGTGAAATCAATTGAGGATAGGCGGAGTCGAGTTGGACGGGTTGCCGCCAGTTGAGATTGTCGGTGCCCGGCGCGTGCGGATCCGCCGATGGATACAGCCAGTACAGCGCCAGTGCAAGCAGCGCGGCCAGCGGATAGTAAATCGTGTTGTTACGAGCGGGAGACATTATTATCCAGTATTTTACTCGCTACGGATTTCATCATAGCGCTTAACTGCGGCAATTTCCTCCGTGTCGAAGTGACTATTCAAAAGCTGTTCGATCTGTTCCTGTTGTTGCTCCTCGGTCAGGCCCGCGTCAAGAATGTGCTGCTTTTCCTTCTGAAAAGCGCTGTAGCGTTGCTCCCAGCGTGGTATGTCCGGTCGATAATGATCCTCGGCAAGTTTGCGTTGCCGCGCCTGGCGTTCCTCGGGGGATAGGCTGCTATCCGCTTCCAGCTGCATGCTCCGGATCATGAAGCGCGCGTCCCGGTCGGTTTCGGCAAACAGTTGGTTAGCCACGTCGCGGCCCAGGTAAAGATCACGCAGAGCGCGCAGCTCTTCGTATTCGGATTCATAATCGTTTTCAATGCCCGGTGCCGTGTAGACCGCGTTGAACTCCTTCTTCGCCTGTAAAAAGCGATAATAGTCGCCGACAATTTTTGCGGTTTGCTCACCCGCCTCGCCGGGTAGGCCGGCGCGAATCAGTTCCTGTAATTCTTCCAGATCGGCCGAAGTCAGTTCCAGGTTGCCGTGGTCGAGCGCCTCGTCCAACGACCGCAACGCTATGTCGTCGAGCATCACTTCACCGTTGTCGTCCAAACGCACGGTTCGCAGTGCGTCGTAAATATAGGTGATATCAAACAACGCTGTGGCTTGGGAGCTCGCGGCCTGCTCCGTGGTCGGCGCCTCACGATTGCCCACACTCTCCCACTGCCATTCGGTTGCGATAGTTCGTTGCCCGGTTTGTTGTGGTGACTTATCGGTATTGGTTTCATCAGAAGTCGAATCGGCCAACCGGTCATCAAACTCGTGGCGCAAGCTCCTGTTTTCGGTTATCCATGGGATGGCCGCGGCGGTGACCACAAGCACAAGCACAACAATAATTCCCGCGATAACCCGTGGGTTAGCTATTTTTGCCTTCCAGTTCATGTCAGCCTCTTTAATCACGCGGGTTTCGAATTGGCGTTTGGGCAATCGGGTGGCGCGCTCGGAACCTGCTACAACCGGCCAATACAATACGTTATTAATCTCTCGGAAAACAATACAACTGGTCCTAAAGTGTCGATTCGTGAAAGAGCCGGGCAAATTGCCTGTGCTAGATTCGCTTACCAGCTAATAACGGCTAAACACCGTTTACGCTGCACAGCGAGCAAACCGGCAGAATAAAAACTTGCATTCACAATGACCGGAGGCACAAAAAAATATAGACCCCTGGGTCGATAATGAACGGGGAGTCTTCGATTTCTTCTCGCAGACGGACTTATTTGCAAACGAACTAACAACAGTTCGCCGGCTTGCTACCCAATAACGATAGATAAACACAAAAACTGAAGTGAGGGTGATTCCATGACTAAACTATTTGAGAAACTGGCACTGGGTGCCGGCATTTTGTTCCTTTCGTTTAACGTTTTCGCGATTTCCAGTCCCGATCCCGAGCCCGAGCCCGACCCCGGTTGTACGACCAACTGCGGTTTTGAGCGCGGCCCCAACCCCACGACATCTTCACTGGAAGCTAGTTCTGGTCCCTATTCCGTGCGCACCATCAGCGTGTCGTCCTACGTTAGTGGCTTCGGTGGCGGCACCATCCACTATCCGACTGGCACCACTGGCACCATGGGTGTGATCGCGGTGGTTCCCGGTTTCATTTCTCCGGAATCCTCTATCCGCTGGTGGGGACCGCGCATTGCGTCCCATGGCTTTGTGGTAATCACGATTGCCACCAACTCCGGCTACGACAGTCCCGACAGCCGTGCGAACCAGTTGAACGCCGCGTTGAATTATGTGATCAGCCAAAGCAACTCCAGCAGCAGCGCTATTAGGGGAATGGTGGACGCCAGTCGTCGCGGTGTGATGGGTTGGTCCATGGGTGGCGGCGGTGCTCTGAAAGCAGCCGCGGATGACCGTTCAATCATGGCGGCACTACCGCAAGCGCCTTATTACAGCGGCAGCAATAACTTCAATCGCATCACCACGCCGACCTTGATTATTGCTTGTGAAAATGACAGTACCGCCTCCGTAAGTCGTCATGCTTCTCCGTTTTACAACGCTATCCCGAGTTCAACCGACAAGGCGTTTTTGGAAGTCAATAACGGCAGCCATTCTTGCGCCAACAGCGGCAACTCAAACTCGGATATCCTGGGCAAATACGGGGTCGCCTGGATGAAGCGCTTTATCGATCTGGACCGCCGTTACGACCCGTTCCTCTGTGGCCCCAACCACACGGCGCCTTACGCAATTTCTGAATATCGCGATACCTGTAACTATTGATCCCCTGGGTTAATAGTTTTCCAAGAGTCGTTTAAGCGGCCTGATCCACAGATGGTACGCTGCACGATTAAAGGGCCTTCGGGCCCTTTTTTATACAGTGCGAGAATAGCCTATCCTTCTTCTTGAGTTTTTTCCTCCTTTAAGTCTCGACGCAGGCTGTCGAGATGGCCTCGATAGTTCTTCGCATCGCCGTAGTCAGCGAACTTGGCATAGCGCGAATGGACGGCCTTAATCTTGCGCGCATGCTTGATGGGGCACCAGTACTGCTCGGTGCGCGCCAATACCTCGCGGGCAAAGGCCACCATGCCATTGCCGTAGCTGCAATACACACAGTTGAGTTTTTCCAAACCATTCAAGTAGCTTAGCTGATGGCGATCAATCACGAAGTAGTCGCGGCGCCTGACCCGGGGAATGCGGTAGGCGCGAAAACAAATGTGCTGATAGATGCTTAGGAAAATATCGAACAGTGCGAGTGGAACAACCATCCCGTAGATAAACGGGGCGGTCAGTACATGGCTCGGTCTTGCCCGCGCGATATAGGGAAGCAAATTGATTCTGTAATTTTGGTGCGCGGCCTTCACGGCCTGGTCAAAACGCACCCGACCATTGCGAACTGTATAATCAAATCGTTCCCGACAATAATCCCAATAGTCTTCCAGTTGCTCTTGCAGTCTGTCGATTTCAGCGTGAATATTTTTCGGTTCTTTCATTATTCAGTCCCCAGGTAACAGGTAACAGGTAACAGTGAACGTCAGGTAACGATGAACAATGATTAGTAATGTTTATTGTTGTCGTTTGCGCTTGCTGTTTGTGGTCCGTTTTGTTGATGGGAAGGTGAGTTTGCCGCCGCGGGCGGGATTTTTGCGGCCGGTTTTGGGGCAGCGTGGTAGGTCTCCAGCGTCGGGAACGAGGGCCTTGGGTCCGTTGCCAATCAGATCCTGGCGGCCCAACTCACGCAGGGACTGGCGGATCTGGTCCCAGCCTTTGGGGTCGTGGTAGCGCAGGAAGGCCTTTTGCAAACGGCGCTGTTCCAGATCCTTGGCTACTGGCAGCTTGTCCGATTTGTAGCTTAGCTTTTTAAGCGGGTTTCGTTCGGAAAAGTACATGGCGGTGGCCAGGGCCATGGGCGAGGGATAGAAGGTTTGCACCTGGTCCACCCGGAAATTGTTGTCCTTCAACCACAGTGCCAGGTTGAGCATGTCCTCGTCTTCGCAGCCGGGGTGGCCGGCGATAAAGTAGGGAATCAAATATTGTTTTTTACCGGCCTCGCGAGAGTACTTGTCGAACATTCGCTTGAATTCATCGTAGGCGCCCATGCCCGGCTTCATCATCTTTGTCAGCACATTGTCTTCGCTGTGCTCCGGGGCAATTTTTAGATAGCCGCCCACGTGATGCGTGACTAGTTCCTTGACGTATTCGGGGTCCAGGACCGCGAGGTCGTAACGCAGCCCGGAAGCGATGGCGATCCGCTTGACGCCGGGGATTTTGCGCGCTTCCCGGTATAGCGCGGTGGTGTGTTTGTGGCTGGTTTCCAGGTTTTTGCACACCGTGGGATACACACAAGACAGGCGCTTACAGCTTTTGAGTATCTCTTCGCTTTTGCACTGCAAGCGATACATGTTCGCCGTGGGGCCGCCCAGGTCGGAAATTGTGCCGGTAAAACCGGGAACCGTATCGCGGATTTTTTCAATCTCGTTGAGAATCGACTCCTGTGACCGACTTTGAATGATGCGGCCTTCGTGTTCGGTAATAGAGCAAAAGGTACAGCCGCCAAAGCAGCCGCGCATAATGTTCACCGAGGTTTGGATCATGTCGTAGGCCGGAATTTTCGCTCCGCCATAGCTGGGGTGCGGCAGCCGGGCATAGGGCAGATCAAATACACCATCCAGTTCTTCGGTTTCCAGGGGAATGGGCGGCGGATTGATCCAGACTTCGCGAGTGCCATGCTTTTGCACCAAGGGCTTGGCATTGAAGGGGTTCGCTTCCTGATGCAAAACGCGCGAGGCGTGGGCGTAAAGCGCGGCGTCCTTGCTGACCTTTTCGAAGGAAGGCAGACGAATCACCGTGCGTTCGGGATCCCACGTTTCACTGCGTTGCAGCGGCATGGGAATGATGCGGATGGGCTCCACGCCGTCGTTCGATTTTTCCTTGCCAAATGTTTCGCTGGCACAGCTCGCGGCATCGTTGTGATCGAAGTCGTAGGGATTGGGGATTTGGTCGATTCTGCTGGGCCAGTCAATCCGGGTGGAATCGATCTCGGTCCAGCCGCCGGGGCTTGCCTCGCGAATCACGGCGGTGCCCCGAATGGATTTCAAGTCGGCTACCGGTTTGCCCAATGCCAGTTGGTGGGCGACCTCGGCAATCGCGCGTTCCGCGTTGCCATACAGCAAAACATCGGCGGCCGAGTCGATCAAAATCGAGCGCCGCACTTCGTTGCACCAGTAATCGTACTGAGCGATGCGCCGCAGGCTGGCTTCGATCCCGCCAATCACAATCGTCACATCCTTGTAGGCTTGCTTACAGCGCTGGCTGTAGACGATCACCGAGCGGTCGGGGCGTTTACCCGCTTCGCCGCCCGGGGTGTAGGCATCGTCGCTGCGCAAGCGCAGGTCGGCGGTATAGCGGTTAATGAGGGAATCCATGTTGCCGCCGGTAACCCCGAAAAATAAATTCGGCTTGCCGAGTGCGGTGAAGTCCGCTGTGTTGCGCCAATCCGGCTGGGCGATAATGCCCACGCGAAAACCCTGGGCTTCCAGAAAGCGGCCAATCACCGCCATGCCAAAGCTCGGGTGATCGATATAGGCATCGCCGGTCACAATGATAATATCGCAACTGTCCCAGCCGAGCTCATCCATCTCCGTCCGCGACATGGGCAGAAACGGCGCGGGGCCGAAGCATTCGGCCCAATATTTTGGGTAGGAAAACAGGGCCTTGGCTGATGCGGACGTAGCGGAAGACATAGCGGAAACAGATACTGAAGGGAGCGTGGGAGCCCCATCATACCTGAATCCGCGGCCAGTTGAAGGAAATGCCGCCACGAGAGCGCGGCTGGACAGCGTCTATTGAGTCGTGGGAGGACTTTCGGCTATGGACAGAAGCGCGTTTTTTTCCGTGTCAATTTCCGACTGGGTGCGAAAACCCAATCGCCGCAATACCGGGACGGGCGGGCACCAGCCTTGCAGGGCATGCTGCAGCAGGAAACCACCCACCGCGACGGGTAAAATCAAGAATCGCCGGCTCAACCATAAACCCAGTCCGAGTCCCGCCAGAACCAAGGATGAGGCGTTGGCCTCCAACACCCGCTCAATGTCCCATTCCCGCTCCAGCGCCTGCAAGCGCTGCGGAATTTCTTCCGGGTGGCGTTGATAATAGTCGATGGAAACGCGAATATTCTGCGCAATTCGTTCATTAATATGGGTGGGAGAATGTCTCGCAACCCGTTGCGAGGTAGGGGGCAATGGCATGGCGCGGCTCCGGAAATTTTTCCCAGCAACATTGCTAATGCAAGGGCTAGCATTATTGACTGGGTCGAAGCTTGCTATTTTTATGCCACGGGACAATTTATGCCATGGGAAATGCCCGCCAGGCACTCACCAGCAAAACCCGTGAGCGGCGGGCGATGGCGCGCGTGGCTGAAAGCATGGAAGATCTGACACCATGAAAAGTTTACAGTTCCTATGTAGGGGCCATGTCCAGGAAGCTCTCCTCGGGACGTTTGATCGAACCATTCCCATTTCCAGGTATCGCATCTGGACCGACCAGGGATTTTAGTAAAAATACTGTACACCTGGTAAACAAACAGCTGGTACCAAGGAGTGGGCAATGAAAGTCGCGGTCTTCAGTACCAAGTCCTACGACAGGGACTTCCTGCAACACAGCAATCAGTTTTACCGACACCAACTGACTTACTTCGAGCCGAAACTTACCCTGGAAACGAGCGCCCTCGCGGCTGGCTTCCCCGTTGTATGCGCCTTTGTTAACGATCAATTGAACGACAAGGTGCTGCGCGCTTTGTACCATCAGGGCACGCAATTGGTCGCACTGCGCTCCGCGGGCTTTAACCACGTGGACTTGTGTTGTGCCGAAGAGTTGGGCATGACAGTCGTGCGTGTGCCCGCCTACTCCCCCCACGCCGTGGCTGAACATGCCCTGGCTTTGATTCTCAGCCTCAACCGAAAAACCTTTCGCGCCTTCAACCGCGTGCGGGAAGGCAACTTCTCCCTGGAGGGATTGTTGGGTTTCGATCTCCATGGCAAAACGGTAGGGGTTATCGGTAGCGGCAAGATTGGCACAATCTTCATTCGCATAATGAACAGTCTGGGCTGCAAGGTGTTGGCCTACGACCCGTACCCCAACGCCGAAGCCGAGCGGTTCGCGGAATACGTGAACTTGCCGGAACTCTATCGCGACTCGGATATCATTTCCCTGCACTGTCCACTGCTACCGGAAACACACCACCTCATTGACCGGAATGCCTTGGAACAGATGAAGAATGGCGTGATGCTGATCAACACCAGCCGTGGCCGGATTGTCGACACACGCGCGGTGATCAGCGGTTTCAAGCGTGGGAAAATCGGCTATCTTGGCTTGGATGTCTACGAAGAAGAAGGCGATCTGTTCTTTAACGACCTGTCGGACAAAGTTATCGATGACGACGTGTTTATGCGATTGCTCACTTTCCCCAATGTGCTGATCACCAGTCACCAGGGATTCTTCACCAGGGAAGCGCTCACGGCGATTGCGGACACCACCCTGGCAAACATTACTGCCTTCGAAAGTGGTGAAGGCGAAATGCATCGAGTTTCAGCGGAGCATATCGCATAAATTTGCGCTGATTCCGTTTGGCCAAGATTAATGGGTGGCTAGGTGGCCACCAAGTCGATGAGTGGGAGATTTGCCGCTATACTCCCGAAAACGCGACCGGCATTCCACTGAGCGCGCGATAACCAATAAGAAAGGCAATAAAAAGGGGAAATTCCATGCACATTCTAATCGGTCTGGTGACTGCGATCGCCGGGTTAATATGGGCTTTGTACCGTCTCCAGGACGCCGGTCTCAACCTGAATGCCTTAAATCCCTTCTACTGGGTCAGAAGAAGACAATGGGAAAAACAGTTGGGCACCAAGCCCGTGCACCGCTTGACGGACCCCATGGAAGCAGCAGCTCTGCTCGTGGTTGCCGCGGCAAAACTGGAAGGCGAAGTTACCCGGGAACTGAAAGCCGAAGTTATCGAACTGTTTCAGAAGGAGTTTGGCATCGACCAGCGGCAGGCGAGGGAATATTACGCGGCCTCATCCCATCTGCTGACCGATGTGGTGGATGTTGTGGCGGAAGTAAAAGACGTATTGGCACCCACACTCACTCAGTTTCAGTCGCGACACAAGCAGTCGCTCATACAGATGCTCAACACGATATCGGCGTCCGAAGGTGCTTCAACACCCGAGCAGGTCGCCTTGATAGCCGAGGTGGGCAAGCAGTTGGATGCCCAGGTAAAGACAAGCTGGTGAATTGACAAAGTGAACTTCGGGATTTGTCCATCACTCGATAACCAAGCGAAACTTCGGATCTGTCGGCGCCACGGCCAGGGAAAACGTACCCGGTCCCATGTTAATGACGGATGTCAACGTGGCCAGGCTGGTAATAACTTTGACATTGCGTTGCTTGGCGAGCACTTTTAATTCGTCCAGGCTGCCGTACTGCTTAAGGTCTTCCAGCGGTCCGGCATAGCCAACACTGATCAGAGGTGTTTCCAAGCCTTTTTTTATGGCTTGCATGGCGTGGCCCACAATCTTGTCCACGGCATTCTTGTGCCCCTTGACCTTGCCCACCGCCGCGGTGGTATTTTGGCCTCCGTACAAGACCGGCGCAATATTCAATGCCTTGCCCAGGGTCGCACTGAACAGGCCAATGGTCCGATCGCCTTTGCGGCGCGCGCGTTCGCGCAAGTAGTGCAGGTCGACCGGTGCCGAGTAGGATTGAATATTCCTCGCCAATGTTTTGCTACGTTCCAGCAACTCACGTCGTGAAACACCTTTTTGCCCCAAATAAATTGTATTCAATGCCATTAATCCCTGGCCGGTAAACACCGTGCCGGAATCCATTATCCGCAGGGTAAAGTTCCTGTCGGAATTGCGATACTCGCGGTAATGCGCGGCAAAACTGCTGTTGACTTCCTGCCACATGTCGAACTGCGGGCTGCGCGAGCGGGCGACGGTTTGCACGATGGCAAAATCGTATTTGGGTAATATTTTGGTGGTAAGAAACTCGACAATTTGGTCGCGCGTGGCCGGCGATGTATTCACGTCCTGTTTAAGGTTCACGGTACCATCATGCAACATTTTCAGCCGTTCGGTTGCGGAAAAAGAGTCGAGAAGAGTTTCTCCGTTGAGGATAAGGTTTAGCGGTAGAACTTCCACTGTACGCGAATTGATAATACGTTCAGGAAGATCACAAGCAGAATCAACAACAATAACAGACGACACAAAAACTTCTCCTGGTGGATGTCCTTTCCTGCTGTCCTTTCCTGCGGGAACGACAAAATTTGCCCATGCAAATTGTTGGCTCGAGGCACGACAGCGGAAAATGTGACGTGGCTCACAAAGAGTAATTGGCGCCAAGAAAACGCGCAAGGCGACAGCGGGTAAAATACTGTTAGCCTTATGTCGGAAAAGCGGTGAGGTGTAGGGAGAAGTTGCGCATACGGATATAACCGATAACCGACAGCATTGACGAGCGATATCGACTCAACAGTCGGTGTATAAAAAACAATGCAAGTTTGATCGCCGCATCGGCAAAGCGCGGGAATAAGGAAGCCTCTGATGCACCTCTGGCTTTCGGGACTGGTTCCCAGGACTGGCTCCCAGGACAATCAGAGTTAGCTCCTTAAAAATGGTTGGCCAGACGCCAGTTCCAAACCAGGCGCTGCAAAAAACTCCCGGCAATTCCGCGCTTGAACAATGCGCGGCTGCGTTTCTTCGCTTCGACCATGGCCGGACTGCCCGCGTGGGCCTGAATGGCGCGTTGGCAGGCTCGTAATCTTGGGCTCAGTTCCGGGTAGGCCTCAATAAAATCGCGTTTGTCCAGGCAGAGTAAGGCTTCGGTCAGTGCCAGGGGGTAGCGACTGAATGGCGCAAGGGCGTCGGGGTTTATCAGCGCCAGTTCCTGTTCGGGAGCCGGTTCGCCAGCCAGCAATTGATCCAGGGAATACCATACGACGATATCCTCCCGATAATTATCGGCCTCCAGGGCCAGGGCATCGCGGGTTACCTGCACGGCCGCCTGCCAGCGTCCCACATCGCGCAAGGCAATGGAATAGAAGTACAACATCCAGGCCTGCACGCCGATGTTTGCCGAATAGTCGCGCATCCAGTTAACCACTTGGCTGGATTTTCCCAGATCGGACAGCAGGTAACCGAGCAAGCCCCAGTTGTGAGTGTCCGCGCGCAGGAGGGGTTCCAGTGTCGGTAGCAAGCGCGATGGAATCGCCCGGCGCAATTTAATCAAGCGATGTAAATACGCTTCCAGGAAACGGTGATCGAAAGCATCCTTGGGCCGAAATTGCCGCAAACGCTTTTCCACCGTTTTAATGCCGTCCCGGTCAATCTCAAAATAAGCCAGGCATGAACCAGCATCCGCCGCGGTCGGTTGGGCTTTTGCCCGGCGTTCCATAATCGCTTCCACCGCCTGTGCCTGAAGTTGGTTTTCCTTCACCAGGTTCCAGGCGTGGGAGATTAACCAGTCGTTGGCATCGGGGCTGCCCACCAGTTTGTCCCACAGTGCCAAGGGGGTTTGGCCCGTATCCAACGAAAATGCCAACTGCATTGCCCGATAACAGGTAAACGCATTATCCTGGTGCAATTTTAGGACTTGCAGCGAACGATTCGCGGCTTCGTGGTTCTCCTGCTCAATCGCGTAATCAATCCAGGTCAGGCCGTTGTACAAATCGCTGGGCTCCAATTCGAACGCGCGTTCCAGCAGTTGGCCTACCCGCTCCGGTTCGGCCTTGAAGGCCTGCAGTTTTTCCGCCACAAAGCACAAGGTATCCGGATCGTTGGGCGCCAGCCGTTGACAATTGCCGGCGGCCGCGAGACAGGGGTCTCGATCGCCCTTTTGAGCATACCAGTTGGCCAGCAGCCGCCACCCATCGTGGTAATTATTATTGGCCGCCACCACCGATTCCATAACC
>JBBDIU010000143.1:0-12971 GCA_040880205.1 Cellvibrionaceae bacterium | reverse complement strand
AAAGTCGCTAGTCGCTAATCTCTAGTCGCTAGTGAAGGAAGGGAAGTGGAGATAATGGGGAGTGGGAAGTCGAAGTCGGCATAGACCGCAATGTCGTCATCCTTGCAGACGGGGATCCACGGGCTTTCATCTTACCTCACATCTCACATCTCACATCTCACGTTGGTGCTGATATTTTTTGATGATTTGGTTATTATGTTTTGCGCGCCTTAATTGCGCATTTGTTTTGCACTAATATGGGGCGTATGATCCGTAATGGGGCATTATTGGCGTGAAGCAAATAAAATAAAAACAGTCGGTATAAATTGTCATTCCGATCCGGCCCTTCCCTATAAACAAGGTCATCAAGAATAAAGCAAATGGCTTGGAGAACGCAGCATGAATAAATTTTACGTGGCGCTGTGCCTGTTGGTAATACCGGGTGTCGCCTTTGCGGAATTGGACTCGGGGAATACCGCTTGGATTCTTACTGCCACGGCCTTGGTGTTGTTTATGACCTTGCCCGGCTTGTCCTTGTTTTACGCTGGCCTGGTACGCACCAAAAATGTGCTCTCGGTGTTGATGCAGTGCTTCGCCATAGCGTGCCTGGCTTCCCTTCTTTGGCTTTTCGGGGTTTACAGCCTCAGCTTTGGTGAGGGTGGCCAGTGGATAGGGGACACCTCGAAACTGTTTATGACCGGCGTTAGTAACAGCACTTTGTCGGGAGATATTCCCGAATCGCTGTTTTCGATGTTTCAACTAACCTTTGCCATTATTACACCGGCCTTGATCGTTGGCGCTTTTGCCGAGCGAATGAAATTTTCCTCACTGCTAATATTTACCGCCTTGTGGCTGGTTCTGGTTTACGCTCCGATTTGCCACTGGGTATGGGGCGGCGGCTGGATGGGCGACATGGGTGTCCTCGATTTTGCCGGCGGTATTGTGGTGCATATCACCGCAGGCGTTGCCGCACTGATTTGTGCCCTGGTCATTGGCAACCGCCACGGCTTTCCAACAACGGCAATGCCGCCGCACAACCTCACCATGACGGTGGCCGGTGCTGGTATGCTGTGGGTGGGTTGGTTTGGCTTTAATGCCGGCAGCGCCTTGGCCGCCAACGGTGATGCCGCCATGGCTATGATGGTAACCCACATTTCGGCGGCTGCCGGGTCCTTGGCGTGGATGGGCATGGAGTGGTTCAAATTCGGCAAACCCAGCATGTTGGGTATTGTGACCGGCATGGTGGCGGGCTTGGGTACTATCACCCCCTGCTCCGGCTTTGTGGGGCCGGGCGGAGCCTTGGTCATTGGCTTGAGCGCCGGTGTTATCTGCTTTGTTGCTACTCAAGTCATGAAACGTAAACTGGTGATCGACGATTCTCTCGATGTTTTTCCGGTACACGGCGTCGGTGGGATTCTCGGTAGTTTGCTGGTGGGCGTATTCGCGTCGCCCAATCTCGGTGTGTTCAGCGGCCAGGGCTTCGCGGAAGGGGTGCAAAGCATCGGTGAACAGTTGCAAATCCAAGCGCTTGCGGTAGCCGTTGCCGTCACTTACACAGCGGTAATCACTTTTATTATCCTGAAAGCGACGGGACTTTTAACGGGCGGCATCCGGGTAACCCGGGAAGAAGAAACCCAAGGGCTGGATCTCGTGATGCACGAGGAGTCGGGGTATAAGTTTTAAAAGAAAGTCGCTAGTCGCTAATCTCTAGTCGCTAGTAAATAAAGACCTTCCGCGTCGCCGGAGGTTTTGGCTTATCAGTTATGTTTTGACTAGTGATTAGCGACTAGAGTCTAGCGACTCGGGGTTTAGCCTGCGGCTAAACCCCGTAATACCCCCGGTACCATTCTACAAACTGTTGGATGCCGTGTTCGACTGAGGTGTTGGGGCGGAAGCCGACGTCCTGTTCCAGGGCGGAAACGTCGGCGCAGGTAGAGGGTACATCGCCGGGTTGCATGTCCTTCATTTCCTTGATGGCCTTTTTCCCCACCGCCTTTTCGATCGCTTCGATAAAGTCCATCAGTTTTACCGGATTGTTGTTGCCGATGTTGTAGACACGATAGGGAGCGTAACTGGTGGCGGGATCCGGATTGTGGCCATTCCATTGCGGATTCGGGCTGGCAGTGTTGTCGAGAACGCGAACCACGCCTTCGATAATGTCGTCGATATAGGTAAAGTCGCGGATCATGTTGCCGTGATTGAAAATATTGATCGGGGTCTGCTCGATAATGCCCTTGGTAAATAGGAACAAGGCCATATCCGGCCGTCCCCAAGGGCCATACACGGTGAAAAAACGCAAGCCGGTGGTGGGCAGCTTGTACAGGCTGGAATAGGCGTGCGCCATCAATTCGTTGGCTTTTTTGGAGGCCGCATAGAGCGCAATGGGGTGATCCACGTTGTGGTGTTCGGAAAATGGTTGCGCTTCGTTGGCGCCATAGACCGAACTGGAGGACGCGTAAACCAGGTGTTCCACCTCGTTGTGTCGGCAGCCTTCCAGAATGTTGCCGAATCCCACCAGGTTGGCATCGATATAGGCTTCCGGGTTTTCGATGGAGTAGCGCACGCCAGCCTGGGCCGCCAAATGAACCACGCGACTGAATTGCTGCTCGCGAAATAGGGCGGCCATACCCTCGCGGTCGGCAACGTTCAGCTTGATAAAGGTAAAATCCTGCTGACTTTCAAGGCGTGCGAGACGGGCCTCTTTCAGTGTCACATCGTAATAGTCATTGAGGTTGTCAATGCCGACAACTTCATCATCCCTGGCCAACAGCCGATGGCTGAGTTGCGAGCCGATAAAACCCGCCGCGCCGGTAACCAGGACTTTCATAGGCTTATTGCCTCCGTTGCCTTACCGCTTCCATTCACCTACAGCCTCCAGAGGGCTAGGTCGGCGGCATTTGCCGCCGCGCGGTCCACGATTCCCTTTACGTCGAAGAGAATGCCGGGCGATTTAAGCCTGGCCCGATAGTCCGCAACTGGCAGGGCTTTGTATTGTCGATGAGCAGTGGCGATAATCAAGGCGTCCAATTCCGCGAGCTCGGCCCAGTCACACAAATCCACACCGTATTCGTGTTTGGCTTCGCCGGGATCGGCGAGGGGGTCGTGCACCACAACATCGACATTGTAGGTTTTCAGTTCGTTGATGATGTCCACCACCCGAGAGTTGCGTAGGTCAGGACAATCTTCCTTAAAGGTGAGCCCCAGAACTGCAATTTTGGCGCCGGTAACCGGAATGCGTTTTAGCAGTAATTGCTTTACCACTTCCGCGACGATATACCGGCCCATGGAATCATTGGTACGACGGCCCGCCAAAATAACATCGGGGTGGTAGCCGACCTTCTGGGATTTGTAAGTCAGGTAGTAAGGGTCAACGCCAATGCAGTGTCCGCCCACGAGCCCGGGGCGAAAGGGCAGAAAATTCCATTTGGTGCCCGCCGCTTCAAGCACGTCCAGGGTGTCAATGTCCATCCGCTTGAATATGATTGCCAGCTCGTTCATGAGCGCAATGTTCAGGTCGCGCTGGGTGTTCTCGATGACCTTGGCAGCTTCGGCGGCCTTAATCGAGGGCGCTTTGTGTACGCCTGCCGTGACCACCGAGCTGTAAACTTCCGCCACAATGTCCAAGGTTCGCTGGTCTTGGCCGGCGACCACTTTGGTGATTTTGGTGAAGGTGTGTTCCTTGTCGCCAGGGTTAATCCGCTCGGGTGAGTAGCCGACGGTAAAGTCGCTGCCGGCCGTGAGCCCGGATGTTCGCTCAAGGATGGGTACGCAATCCTCTTCGGTTGCTCCGGGGTAGACGGTGGATTCGAACACCACGATGTCGCCACGCTTAAGTTGTGCGCCTATCGTCTCGGAGGCCTTCAACAGAGGCGTCAGGTCGGGCTGATTTGATTCGGTAATCGGCGTGGGTACCGCGATGATATGGAAGTCCGCGTGGCGCAGGTCAGCGGGATTCGCCGTGAACAGGATGTCCGATTGACCCAGTTCGTCCGCTGTTACTTCGAGGGTCGAGTCTTTCCCCGCCTGGAGTTCGGCAATGCGGCCAGCTTTGACGTCGAAGCCGATAACCCGGTGGTTTTGGCCAAAAGCGACGGCGACGGGAAGGCCGACATAGCCCAATCCCACAACTGAAATCTTTCTATCCACTACGACTTCCTTTTGGATGTTTTTTTGACAAATGCCGGCCGATCGGCAGGGCGCGCTATTATGCCACAGTCCCCATGAAAACCCATGCAAGCTACATGCGGCTGGCGAAATTGACGGCACTAAGGCCGTTTGGTTAAAAAACGAGCTATTCGAACGTCGTGGTGGGAAAGGCGCGTGAAAATTAATGAAAAGGTACCAATCTCAATTGCAATTTGTTCAACCCTGCGTTAGATTGCGCGCGACTGCAACAGGTTACGGATGACGCCAAGCGAGACTGAAGGGATACAAGGCAGCCCTCTCTGAGCAAATATTTCTGAGTTTCGAGGCAAATTTGAGTCCCGATAGCGTCCGAATGGCGCGTCCGGCTATTCACGGTCGTGCCTCCCAGGAAATACCATAGCGTCGAAACGATCAGCCGTGTGCGGCTGACGGTGATCGTGGACCTGGGTTATTCCTCGTGTGCATCGCGACCTCGCGTGTTCGAATGGTGCGCCAATAGCTAATGTAAATCGGCAAGCATGGCGTTTAAGCCATTGATTTCTAATCCCGAAGTATTTTTGATGATTTCGATAGCGCCAAACAGGAATGGGTGGTCGCAGATTGTTGTTATAAGTGTCGAGGGGCTTCAAGGCCTATGGTAAACTTCGCGCTCCTGTCAGGAGCTAGGCGGGCTGGTATCCTGGGGGCCACGCGTTCTTTCCAGTTCCCAAGCTTGAAGGTGGCAGTTTTTGTTGCCGGCAAGCTGGGGAAGTGGGTTAGCCGTGTCTTGTTTAATGTTTATCGACCGTCGTGTTGACGCCGACCGGCTCCTGGCGAGACTTTTGCATTTGCACCCCAAAGCGAAACTGAGCAGACGCCAAATCGAGAGCAAAGGGCCAACGAGCAAACACATAACTGGCAAGCTGGTTGATTATTACCAGAATCTTCAGTAGATCGCAGAGGCGCGCGGCATATTTATCTTTATCATCGTCAGTCGATGTTTATTAGTCGATGTTTATTGGCAACGTAAGGAATGAATGAAAGCTACAACTCAATACTAGCACCAAATAGGAAGCTCACAAGCTGTAACGCGCCAGATAGAGACTTGGTTCACAAGTCGTGTGCGAAAGGCAAGGGAGTTTACAGTTAGGACCGGGGGATTAGGAGTGGCATATCATGACGACGGTCAAAATTTTCAAGCATCACCTAAGAGTACCTTTTTTAATACTGCTCGTCGTGGAGACGGGCATTCTTTTCGCCAGCAATTACGCCGGACTTTTGCTGCGATTCGGCAATGTTTCCTGGGAGCCTATCGAGAATCTTGCCGCCAAATCGGCGGTGGTGACTGTCGTCCTGTTGCTGGGCATGGTTCCCATGGGACAGTACCACGCCCAGCGCCCCGCCAGCAGAATCTTGTTGGCAAGCATCAGTTTTCGGGTGGCTATTAGCCTATTCCTGGGCACCCTGGCGCTAATGGTTCTTTACTATATATTTCCCTCCATGCTGATAGGTCGCGGTGTGCTGGCCTACAGCCTCGTGTGCAGTCTGCTTTTGATTACATTGGTGCGGTTGGTTTTCTATAGCACTTTCGACAGCAGCGGTTTACGTCGCAGAATACTGGTTTACGGGGCGGGCGAACCCGCCGCTGGGTTGATGTCTCACGGCGACAGTGAAAACGCGCTGATGCCGCCCAATGGCAGCTATATCATCGAAGGCTTCGTCCCCGTCGAGGGCGAAAACATTATGGTACCCCCAGGCTATTGCGTTAATCCGGACGACGGGCTCCTGGCGTATTGCCGTGCGCGGGAAGTGGACGAAATTGTGGTGGCGGTCAAGGATCGCCGCAACCACCTGCCCACGCATGCGTTACTGGATTGCAAGCTGTCCGGTGTCGAGGTTATCGACTTTATTTCCTTTCACGAACGCGAAAAAGGCATGTTGCACCTGGACATCTTGCAGCCGAGCTGGATGATTTTTTCAGATGGTTATGGAACCAGCAGTCTCAGACATATTGTCGGACGGGGTTTCGACATCCTCGCCAGTCTAGCCATTCTCACCTTGACCGCTCCGTTGCTGGCGCTTGTCGCGTTGGCAATTTTTGTGGAAAGTGGATTCAAAAGTCCGATCTTGTACCGCCAGAGACGGGTCGGTTTCAACAATTCAATATTCGAACTTATCAAATTCCGCTCCATGCGAGTGGACGCGGAGAAAGACGGCAAAGCGGTATGGGCAAAAAAGAACGACGACCGCGTCACCTGGGTTGGCTCGTTTATCCGCAAAACCCGCATCGATGAAATCCCTCAATTATTTAATGTTCTCCGTGGCGATATGAGCATTGTCGGCCCACGGCCGGAAAGACCGGAATTCGTGGAGCAGTTGGAAAAGAACATTCCGTACTATCGACTCCGTCATCGTGTGAAACCCGGTTTGGCGGGGTGGGCACAAATCAAGTACCCCTACGGAGCCGACGAAAAGGACGCCTACAACAAGCTACAATTTGATCTGTTCTACATAAAGAACAGAACCTTATTTATGGATCTACTGGTCCTATTGCAAACAATAGAGGTCGTCATTTTAGGGAAAGGCGCGCGTTAACTTAAATAGAGTTTGGTCACTAACCGACAATCGGATGGGATAACTGGGATATGATGAAAACCTTAACTGCGTTGACAATAGCGGCGACATTGTTTTTGGCGGGCTGCGGTAGTGTTCCCGAGTCAGCGGACTATGCCCCAGCGCGAAACACAAATCCCCTGCTACTGGTCGACCAATACCGTATCGGCGTTGACGACCAGATACAGGTCACCGTATGGAAAAACCCAGATCTTTCGGTCACTGTGCCGGTGAGACCCGACGGGCGAATTTCCATGCCATTGGCGGGCGAAATTGTTGCGGGTGGGAAAACCCCGGAAGCAGTGGCCGCCGACATTACCCAGAAATTGTCCACCTACATACGGGATCCGCAGGTCGCGGTTATACTCACTGAGCTACGTAGCCACCAATTTTTATCGAGAGTCAGAGTGTCCGGTGCGGTCAGAAACCCTTCGTCGCTGGCCTATCGACAAGGAATGACGGTGCTTGATCTGGTGCTCGAAGCCGGCGGGCTCAACGATTTTGCCGCTGGTAATAGCGCCAAGCTCTACCGACAGTCGAATGATGGCATAGTGGCTATCCCCATCAAGTTGTCGGATGTTCTAAACCGCGGGGAAGTCGCCACAAATTATGCGATTGAACCAGGCGACATATTGACAGTGCCGGAACGCTTATTTTAGCGCCGAATTGCTGAGGCAAAGGTGTAGGACATTATGAATACAGATCTCATGGACATGCTGCGGCTAATGCGCCGCGAGGTATGGATAAAGCGACGGTTGTTTGCTGCCCTTTATTTGGTGACCAGCATTCTATTTCTTGTGGTGGGATGGAATTGGCCTAAGGTTTACACATCTTCCAGTGCGATTCTGGTGGATCAGCAAAATATCCTTCGGCCATTGATGCAGGGCACCGCGGTCACCACAGAGGTAAGCGACAAGGCAAAGCTTGCAAGTGAAATTATATTCAGCCGACGGGCCATGGAGGAGATACTAGTAAAGAGCGGTTGGGTAGATGAACCACCGACCGGCCTCGAAAGAGAACGTTTGGCCGCGAGTATCGAAGGTAGAACACGGATTGAAAACGCCGGACAGAATATTATCAGGCTCAGTTTTTCGGATCAGAATCCTGAGCGCGCTTATCACACCGCCCGACAACTGACCGATGTGTTTATTAACCATAGCCTTTTGGCCAAACAGCAGGAAAGCCGGGACGCCTACGAGTTTATTAATGGTCAGGTGTTGCAATACCACGCAAAATTGCAGGAAGCCGAGGAAGCGCTAAAACAATTTCATTCGGCTAACTTTGATGCCCGACCCGGCTCGCAAGCGGAAGTTAACTCCCGAATCACCGAGCTGCGCAGGCGCAAGGAAGCAACGGATCTTGAAATCCGTGAACTGCAGATTGAGCGGCAAACGCTAAGGAAGCAGCTGTCCGGCGAGGCTGCCATCACCGAGAACTTGACCCGCGAAGGGCAACACAGGGAGCGCCTGGCGGAGCTAGAGCAACAACTGGCTACCTTGAGGTTGAGTTACCATGACACCTATCCCGACATTGTGCGCTTAAAAAACCAAATCGCAGCTATAGAAGGCGCCATAACTGACGAACGACGGCTTGCGGCGGCACCACGGACCCTGAGCGAAGAGGAAGTGGCAGGTGTTGGAGAGCCGGGAGCACAAGGCGCCAATATCAGCGGCGCCGCCATTTCCAGTCGTCTGTATCAAGAACTTCGTAGCCGCTTTTCGGCAACCGAAACACAATTAGCTTCCCTGAACGAGAGGCTCGACGAAACCAACCAGTTATTGGCAAAAGAAGAAGACCGCATCGTACGCATTAACGATGTGGAAGCAAGGCTCTCGGAGTTGACAAGGGATTATCAAGTTAATCAGGATATTTACCAATCCTTGCTACGGCAGCGAGAGAACGCTCGTATTTCCATGAATATTGATCAGGAGAACCAGGGGCTTACCTTCAAAATTCAGGAGCCTCCAGCCCTCCCGCTTACGCCGAAAGGGATCCGCTTTTCGCATTTCATGGCGGCCGGCTTGGCCTGCAGTTTCCTGTTGCCTTTTGGCTTGATATACGGCCTCACCTTAGTGGATCAAAAAGTGCGCTCGAAAACGATCGTAAGTGATTCGTTAGGCTTGCCCATTCTAGCGTCTGTCTACCACATGAATACACCGACGGAATACAATCTAAATACCTTTAAAAAATCCATCATATTGGCAGCAATTCTAGTGAGTTGGGTGGCATATGGATATGCGGCATGGCTAAAAGTTAATGGGTGACCTATGAGTAAACTGGAAAGCGCATTCTCGAAAGCATTGAAGGAAAAGTCTCCGGAACCGACGCAGGATGCGACGTCGGAGCCGCACAAAGATGCAACCGCTGTACCCCTGAATATCAGCACTGAAAAGGCTGTTGCTAATCGCACGGGGTTGAACGAGCTGGTTTCATCGCGAACACAGATACGGCAGATGGCAGATGGCGGATGGCGCCCGTTTATCCGATGAGGAGCTGGCGAACAAGCGACTTATTTATCCGCGGATGCAAGACACCAAGCTTCTGAATATCTATCGCAACTTGCGCACCAAATTGATATCGGCCGCAAGAGGCCGAAATTTTATCTGTCTTGTCACATCGGTGGTTCCGGGCGGTGGCACCAGCCTTATTTCCGCTAACATTGCGGCGAGCTTCGCCTTTGACGAAGGAAAAACCGCGATGCTAATCGAGGGTAACGTACACTCGCCGTCGCTAGCGAATCTCTTCGACCTGGACGCGGATACCCGGGGGCTTATGGACTATCTGGAGTCAGAGGATACCCCCGTGGGTGACGTAATGCACGAAACCGGAATTCCCAGGCTACGGTTCATTCCAAGTGGCCGGGTGCGAGAGAATTCCTCCGAATATTTTACATCCGACAAGATGAAGACCACGGTGGAAGAAATAGCTTCCCGCTATCCGGACCGGTACCCCATTGTGGATGCTCCAAGTATTCAGGACTCCGCAGACGCCAGGATATTGCTGGATCTTTGCGACCAAGTCATATTGGTGATTCCCTACGGCCAGTGCACGGAGGAAGAGATAAAAGCCGCAGCGGATACAATCGGTAGCGAAAAATTGGTTGGAGTGGTGTTAAATCAATTTTAGAGGGCAGACAGGCGTGTGCAACAGGGTGCCGTATTGGCCATTAGGCCTGCTTTGGATTTTCAGTGTACAAAATCTCTGCGCGCTTGAGTATAACTACGCTCTTAATTCGTCCGTTGAGTACACCGATAACATACGGCAGGACAGTCGTGCTGACGGCCACGAATCGGGTTCCGTTTTCGATAATGGGGTGGCTTTTAACCTAAATACAGAATCCAACGCGGTATTGGCAACAGATCTTACCGGCGATTTCGGTAAGATTTGGTATTCCGCCGGCGATTTGGATAATGAGGATCGCAAAGATCTGAGCGCCAGTTTCCTGTTTCAGCCGTCCTCCACGAATTTCCGTCTGGCTATTCTGGAATCATTGCGGCAGGTGGCCGCCGACCGACGCACTGTTCGTACGGTTAATAATCGACGTGATGTCAATATTTTTGCCGTTGTGCCTTCCTATTTTATAGACCTCTCTCCGGTATCGCGTATTCGTGTCGCCTATAGTTATTCAAGGATCGATGAGGAGTTTGACGCGTCCTCAAGGGACGTCAAGTCCGTTACAGCCGGTTATCAGTACCGCGTATCCAATATGTCCAGCTGGTCCTTGAATGCCAGCCAGTCGAATATTGAATTCATCGATACCGGTCAGGAATTCGATCAGGAAAGCGCCTACTTCCGGTGGTCTTACGAGGGTCTTTTAACAAACTGGAACCTGGATCTTGGCCGACAGCAGATTGTTGACGGAGAAAATACAGACGAGACTTTGTTGACCTTTTCGATCGATCGTGATGTAAATAACTTTGCGACCGTCGGCCTGTTTTATTACCAGGGTTATAACGACGTTATTAATACAAGCGTCAGCAATCGCCTTACTCAGCTGGTTGCCAATGAAGATGCCGTGTTTGCAGAAGAAATCGCAAAGGAACAAAGCAGCTCGGTTTTTTATGATTATACAAGGGATCGATTGGGTGCCCGCGTATCGCTGGAAACAAGAGAATTGAAAAGTGAGGAAGCGCTTTCCATTGGCAGGGAAGTGGACGAGGAGCGACATGGAATCCGGTTTTCATCGAACTATCGGTTTCGCGATGATGGCTACAATCTTTCCCGCTTCGGTGTGGCTGTCAACTATCGATATAGCCGCGAAGTATTTAATTTGGAAGATGAAGAGATTCGCGTTAACGAGGGTGGTATCCGGCTGGATTATTACGCCAACCGAAGCGTGCGAATGTTTTTTGGGCTGAGTTCACGGAATGCGGCCGGCACCGGTTTCAGAGCTGAAACGGATGAGCGTTCAGTTATTGTTGGTATCAGGTTTGCGCCCAGAGGAGGGATCTAGTTTTGTATCTGGAGCATTTTGGATTTTCTCGCGAGCCTTTTGACATCGCTCCCAATGCTGACTTTCTGTACTTAAGCAAGGCGCACAAGAAGGCCTTTACCTATCTCAGCTATGCGTTGTGGAACAAGGACACTTTCACCTTGCTAACCGGCGAAATCGGCGCGGGAAAAACAATTCTGTTACAACACCTGTTAAAGACCATGCCCGCGACGGCACAAGTACTGACGATTTACCAGACTCAACTCACACCGTATGAATTATTGTACGTCATCGCCGAGCAACTGAAGCTGGTTTCGGGACAAGACGTTCCTAAACCAAAGTTATTTCAGTTGTTGAATGACTATATTCGACAGTCAAAAAAGAATATCGTCATTGTTGTTGATGAGGCGCAAAGCTTTTCCCGAGAAACTTTGGAAGAGTTGCGGCTGTTGGCCGGCATCGATATATTTAATGCCAAGACAAACGTTAATATCATCCTCTGCGGGCAACCGGAACTGAAGAGTATCGTGGAGGGCGGCTCACTGGAGCAACTCAATCAGCGTATCAAGCTTCGTTTTCATTTGTCTCCTCTGGATTTCGAGGAGACCAAGGAGTATATACGTTATCGAGTTAACAAAGCCGGGCAAAAGCTGGAGATATTCACCTTGGATGCGGTGAAAAGAATGTACGAATTTACCGGCGGGGTTCCGCGTCTAATTAACGTTTTAGCAGACACGGCCTTGACCTGTGGCTACGCCGATGGCTTCTATGCGATATCATCGCGTCAAATCGATGAGGCAAGAGGCGAGCTTGGTTGGGAGCGGCATCCGCCGGTGCAGCTAAAAGACGATAAGAGAAAATCAACAAGTAACGTGATTGAGTTGTCGCGCGGTTTAGCTGGCGAAGCTTTGACCAACAAAGATGTTGTTAGTGCAATTAATAGAATTGAAGCCCATCTGGCCGATATCGCTAATTCGCTAAAGCAGCTAACCAGCGAAGCCGAGGTGGACAAAAAAATAAAACAATAATTTTCTTGGTTGTGAGAGTGGGGCCTCGGGCGCATTTTCACTCTTGCGTTTTCGTCTAGGGAAGGTGTTTCACAATCGACGGCCCCAGAATATTGGCCACAAAAACTGGCAATCGCTTCCACGCGGCGATGGCAAGCCGGTACCTCGGGTTGTCCGGATTGAGCTGCGGTAGAGCCTTGTCTGGCGCCAAATGGTAGTACCAATGGTGTTGCAGCGGCTTCGCCCCCCATTGCTTTTTGAACTGGTAGGTGCCGGCGTTAATCGTGGAACGTCCAAAGTCGAAATAGTCGTAACCGTTCTTAATGGTATGGATCAGCATCTGTCGGTACATCCACATATTGATGTTGTAGCTGTTGTATTCGCGCCGAGTGGACGCCCAGGGGATTTCCAGCATATCTTTATAGCCCGCCAGAAATGCTGTTCCGACGGCTGCTTGTCCTAATCTTACCACCACTATTGTGCAGTGCCGGGGCAACTCTTCGAGGATGGTTTTAAAGAAAACCTTTGGATACACCGGCGTGCCCAGATCGCGCATATTGCGGGAGAAAACACGGTAGAACTCGTCCAATAATTCGACGCTACCGAATACAATCTGGGGCTCATGCCGATCAGCCTGTTTACATTGCGCTCGCACTTTGGCTCCGAGGTCATTGTCGAGCTGGGTAATGTCGCCGGGCAATTTCAGTATCATGGATACTTTGCGACTTGCGCTTGGCAGGTCCAGGTTATCGTCACACATGCGGTATTCGATGTGTTCCCAGCCGTGTTGGTCCGCCGCCGATTTTGCGTGTTTA
>JBBDIU010000142.1:0-71315 GCA_040880205.1 Cellvibrionaceae bacterium | reverse complement strand
CATCTGAACGCTTCAGGTCACGCAGAGACGTATTGGTATTATTCAGAGGCTCCCTCGACAATGAGACCAGGCGAGGGCGTCGCCAGGCTGAGTGCGCTCGTCCGCCGGCGATTCACAAGCGTAACCGTCCCAGGGTTAAACACATTTATTATTCGAAAGTTAGTCGTTATGAGGACAGCAAGCGAGGAGCCTGACTTGCCGGAAGCCATTTGGAACAAGTGCATTGCGCACTTGGCGGATGAATTGCCATCGCAACAATTTAATACTTGGATTCGCCCGCTGCGGGTAGATCCGGGTGCGAGCGAAGTATTACGCTTGTTGGCCCCCAATCGGTTTATTTTGGATTGGGTGTCGGAAAAGTTCCTGAACCGCATTAGGGAGCTGGTGAGTGAACAGTGTGCGGACCAACCGTTGACTGTTGCGCTGGGCGTGGTCAATGGTCAGGCCATGACCTTTCAAATGGCCCAAAGTCTTCCGGGTGGTTCGCCTGCGCTGCAGGCTGGTGAACAAAACCTGTCGCAAACACAGACCCGAACGATGCCGCGTGCGCTGCGCACGATGGAGCCTTTTCGCGGCAACGGCAATGTGGTCAAACCCAGTATTCAGCGGGCGGAGGTCGAAGGGGGGCTACAGCATCGCAGCTATCTGAACCAAAACTTCACCTTCACCAGTTTCGTGGAAGGCAAGTCCAATCAACTGGGTTTGGCCGCGGCGCATCAGGTGGCCGAGAATCCAGGCGGATCCTATAACCCACTATTTATATACGGCGGTGTTGGTTTGGGTAAGACCCATCTCATGCATGCCGTGGGCAACGAGTTGTTGCAAAAAGATCCGCATGCCAAAGTGGTGTATCTGCACTCCGAGCGTTTCGTGCAGGACATGATTAAAGCGCTGCAGTTAAATGCAATGAATGATTTCAAGCGTTATTACCGATCCGTGGACGCGCTGCTGATTGACGATATCCAATTCTTCGCCGGCAAAGATCGCTCCCAGGAAGAGTTTTTTCATACCTTTAATGCCTTGCTCGAAGGTGGCCAACAAATCATTTTAACCTGTGATCGTTACCCCAAAGAAATTAATGGCCTGGAAGAACGGCTTAAATCGCGATTTGGCTGGGGCCTGACAGTGGCGGTTGAGCCTCCCGAGTTGGAAACGCGGGTGGCGATTTTGTTAAAGAAGGCCGAGGAAAGCAAAATGGATTTGCCTCACGACGCGGCCTTTTTTATTGCCCAGCGAATTCGTTCCAACATTCGGGAGTTGGAGGGCGCCCTGAAACGCGTTATCGCCAACGCGCATTTTATGGGTCGGGCAATCGACGTGGATTTGGTGCGCGAAGCGTTGAAGGATTTGTTGGCGCTGCAAGACAAGCAAGTCAGCATTGACAACATTCAGCGCGTGGTAGCGGAATACTACAAGATTAAAGTCAGTGACCTGCTTTCCAAGCGGCGCAGCCGGTCCGTGGCGCGCCCGCGTCAGGTTGCCATGGCGTTGGCCAAGGAACTGACCAACCATAGTTTGCCGGAAATTGGCGATGCTTTTGGGGGTCGTGACCACACCACGGTACTGCACGCTTGTCGTAAAATAAAAACATTGAAGGAAGAAGACGCGGACATACGCGAGGACGCCAAAAACTTGCTCAGGTCCTTAACAACCTGAGGTAGTTCTGTTGAAAACAGTTGTTTTGCCGCGGGTGTAATTTGATAATTGCACCCCCGATTGAGCAGCTTCAATCGACCGCCAAGATATTGATTTTGAATCGCCGATTAAAGAGATGAACAAATGAAATTCAAAGTATCCCGCGAGGAGCTACTAAAACCCCTGCAATTAGTTGTGGGCGTAGTTGAGCGCCGACAAACACTTCCGGTGTTGGCAAACGTCCTGGTGGTGTTGGAAGGGGACAAGCTATCACTTACGGGTACCGACCTCGAGGTGGAAATCGTTGCCCGGATACAACTGACGCAGATGGGTGAAAGCGGCGAGACTACCGTGCCCGCAAGAAAGTTTGTGGACATATGTCGCTCCCTGCCCGAAGGCGCGGAGATTCTGATCACCGAGGAAGATGACAAGGTAACCTTGAAAACTGGCAGCAGTCGTTTCGTGTTGTCCACCTTGCCCAGCAGCAATTTTCCCAATGTTGAGCAGGGTGCCGGACAACTTCAGTTCGATTGCCCGCCACTGCTTGTCAAACAGCTAATCGACAACACCTCCTTCGCCATGGCGCAGCAGGATGTCCGCTATTACCTCAACGGCATGCTGTGGGAAGTACAGAGTGGCCATTTGCGCTGCGTGGCTACCGATGGCCACCGCCTGGCCATGTGTACCAAGCCGCTGGATACCTCGGTGGACGGAACGGTTCAGGTCGTGGTGCCGCGCAAGGGCATTCTGGAATTGTCGCGACTGCTGAGCGATGAAGATGTAACAACCGTTGCCATTGCCATGGGGGACAAGCACTTGCAGGTGGCAACGGAGGGTTTCACCTTTACCTCAAAACTGGTGGACGGCAAGTTTCCCGACTACGAGCGCGTGTTGCCGCGTGGTGGCGACAATATTCTATTTGCGGATCGTCAGGCATTGCGCCAGGCCTTCAGCCGGGTCGCGATTCTTTCCAACGAAAAGTACCGGGGCGTTCGCCTGACCGTGGCGGACGGCACGATGGTGCTGGTGGCCAACAATCCCGAGCAGGACGAGGCCGAGGAGCAGGTGGCGGTGGATTACACCGGCGATAGTCTGGAGATAGGGTTCAATATTGGCTATCTGCTGGATGTGACCAATGTGCTCACCTCGGACAACATCAAGGTAACCTTCGTAGACTCTAACACCAGCGCCTTGGTTGAAGCGCCAGAAGGCGGGGATGCCACCTACGTTATCATGCCCATGCGCTTGTGACGGCGCTTGGCGTGTGACGGGCCCGACACCACCCAACCCCCTATCCCATTGACATGCCATTATCCCGGCTGATTGTCAGTAATCTGCGCAACCTCAAGCAGGTTGAGCTGACCCCTCATCCACGGCTAAACCTGATTTACGGTGAAAATGGCAGCGGCAAGACCAGTCTCCTGGAGGCAGTGAACGTCCTGGGGCTGGGCCGTTCCTTTCGCAGCCACCGCCCCAAGCCCATCATTAACTACGATGCCGACCGGATGACGCTGTACGGTGAAGTGAGCGGCGGACGTATTGCCAGAATAGGGGTGGAAAAGACTCGGCAGGGGGACAGTACCATCAGGGTCGATGGTAGAAACGTGTTGTCGGCGGCGGAGCTTGCCGAGCATTTACCGGTTCTATCCCTCAATGCCGGCAGTTTTGAATTGATTAATGGTCCGCCGAAGCTACGGCGGCAGCTGCTGGACTGGCTGGCGTTTCACGTGGAACCAAATTTTCTCAAGACCTGGCGCGACCTTCAGTATTGCTTGAAACAGCGGAACAGTTTGCTGCGCCGTGGTAGAATAAGCGACTTTGAGCTCAGGCCCTGGGACAAGCAGTTAGTTGCTCTGGCAGCCGAGATAGACGCCATCCGGCGCGCCAGCTTTGGACCCTTTTTACACGCCGTGGAAGCTCTGGATGGGCTCTTGTCAGATGTTGGGGACATCGTTCTCGATTATCGTCGTGGCTGGAAAAGTGGCGAGGATTACCAGGACCTGCTGGAAAACTCCTTCGAACAAGATATTTTGCGCGGCTACACCCAAACAGGCCCGCATCGGGCAGATATCCGAATAAGCCTCAACGGGGAAAATGCTGCCGACGTATTGTCGCGCGGGCAGCAAAAGGTCGTGGTCTCGGCGCTGGTTGTGGCCTTGGGTGTTGTTTTTAACCGAATGACGGAAAAGCAGGTAATTTTCCTGGTAGACGACCTCCCGGCGGAACTGGATGCAGCCCATAGCCGCCAGCTGGGGCAATGGCTGGCAAGCCTGAACGCCCAGGTTTTTGTGACTGGGGTGGAAAAGGCGTCATTGACGGCCATGTGGTCGGAACAACAGTTGGGCCAGGCCGCTGGGTTCCACGTGGAACATGGCGAAGTGGCGCAGCAGTCGTTTTGAACGCGTTGCGATCGGCGCAACTATTGACATAGCAATTTGTTATTAGGCAACCGTCCAACCGGGATGCCCTGTTTTGGAGCACAATATGGCAGGTGAGACTACCTACGACTCATCGAGCATCAAGGTATTAAAAGGCCTTGACGCGGTCCGCAAACGACCGGGCATGTACATTGGCGACACCGACGATGGTACCGGTTTGCATCACATGGTGTTCGAACTGGTGGACAACTCCATCGACGAGGCCTTGGCGGGTCACTGCTCGGAGATCACCGTCATTATCCACCCGGACGAGTCCGTATCAGTAGCGGACAATGGCCGAGGTATTCCCACCGAAGCTCACGAAGAGGGCGTTTCGGCGGCGGAAGTGATCATGACGGTGCTCCACGCCGGCGGAAAATTCGACGACAACAGTTACAAGGTCTCCGGTGGCCTGCATGGGGTGGGTGTTTCCGTCGTCAATGCCCTGTCGGAACATCTGACACTGACGATCCGCCGGGGCGGCAAGGTTTGGGAGCAGATTTATAAGCACGGTGTGCCCCAGGCGCCACTGGCAGTGGTAGGTGAGACTAGCGCAACCGGTACCGCCGTACACTTCATCCCCTCCAAGGAAACCTTTACCAGCATTGCCTTCCATTTTGACTACCTTGCCAAGCGCCTCCGGGAGCTGTCGTTTTTGAACTCCGGTGTTCGCATCCTTCTCAAGGATGAGCGCAGTGGGAAGGAGGAGTTGTACCAATACGAAGGCGGGCTCAAAGCTTTTGTTGAATATCTAAATCACGCTAAAACCCCGATTAACAAAGTGATGCACATCAATCACCAGCGGGAAGACGGCATTGGGGTGGAAATCGCGCTGCAATGGAACGACAGTTTCCAGGAAAACATCTTCTGCTACACCAACAACATCCCCCAGCGGGATGGAGGCACTCATTTGGCGGGCTTTCGCGCCGCTTTGACCCGCAGCCTGAATACCTACATCGAAAAGGAAGCGATGGCGAAAAAAGACAAGGTCAGCACAACCGGTGACGACGCCCGGGAAGGGCTAACGGCCATTATTTCCGTCAAGGTTCCCGACCCCAAATTTTCCTCCCAGACCAAGGACAAACTGGTGTCATCGGAGGTAAAAACCGCGGTTGAGCAGGAAATGGGCAAGGCCTTCAACGATTACTTGCTGGAAAACCCCCAGGAAGCCAAATCCATCGTCACCAAGATGATCGAAGCGGCCAAGGCACGGGAAGCGGCGCGCAAGGCCCGTGAAATGACCCGCCGCAAGGGCGCGCTGGATATCGCCGGCCTGCCAGGCAAGCTGGCGGACTGCCAGGAGAAGGATCCAGGTTTGTCGGAAATCTACCTGGTGGAGGGCGATTCGGCCGGCGGTTCCGCCAAACAGGGGCGCGATCGCCGCACCCAGGCCATTTTGCCGCTAAAGGGCAAGATCTTGAACGTGGAAAAGGCGCGCTTCGACAAGATGCTCTCCAGCGCCGAAGTGGGAACGCTGATCACCGCACTGGGCTGTGGCATCGGGACCGAAGAATTCGACCCCAACAAGTTGCGCTATCACAGTATTATCATCATGACCGACGCCGACGTGGACGGCTCCCACATTCGCACCCTGTTACTGACCTTCTTTTTTCGCCAAATGCGCGAGCTGATTGAACGCGGCCATGTCTTTATCGCCCAGCCGCCACTTTATAAAATTGCCAAGGGCAAGCAGGAGCAGTACCTGAAAGACGAGGACTCACTAACTCGCTTCCTCACGCAATCCGCCTTGGAAGGCGCCAGCTTGCACGTTAACCCAGACGCGCCGGGCATCAGCGGCGAGGCCTTGGAAACGCTGGTCAAGCAATATCGAACCGTTATGAACACCATTGACCGCCTGTCGCGCCTCTATCCGCAAGAGGTAATGGACCAGATGATCTACCTCCCAGGCCTCAGTGAAGATCAGCTCGGCGACGTCAGCCTGATGGAAAACTGGTGTCAGCAACTGCAAGCTCGGCTGATTGCCAACAACCAAACCGGGAGCCATCGTTACGTGGTAGTGGCCGAGGAAGATCTCGAACGACACCTGTTTCTGCCGAAAATCGACATCGTCGCCCACGGCGTGCCCACCACCTACCGCATCTCCAAGGATTTTTTTGGCTCGGGCGAATACCAATCCTTTGTGAAACTGGGCCAGGCACTGACCGGGCTAATCGAAGAGGGCGCTTACGTACGCCGCGGCGAACGGCAATCCCCGGTGAGTTCCTTCACCGAAGCGCTGGGCTGGCTGATGCATGAATCGCGGCGCGGTTACAGTGTGCAACGCTACAAAGGCTTGGGCGAAATGAACCCCAACCAGTTGTGGGAAACCACCATGGACCCCGGCACCCGACGCATGCTAAAAGTCACCGTGGAAGATGCCATCGCCGCCGACCAGATTTTTACCACCTTGATGGGCGACAATGTGGAACCGCGTCGCGACTTTATTGAAGCCAACGCCCTAGCGGTTGCCAATCTGGACGTTTGATAACGGCCACCGGCGAGCCGCATCTCGCCGGTGGCGGTGAGACGAGACCAGCGAGTCTCCCGTGCCCGCCAGGGATCCCCGCGTGCACGCGAGGATGACGACTTTGGGGCTTTTCCGGCTCCATTTCCCACTGCTTTTCGCTAGACATGAACAGGCTTGCCAACGGCCCTGCGTCCCGGCGGCATTTGCGCGATCTGATTTTCAATCCAGTCTTTTACCTGCGCTGTAACGCGGCGGCTGTCGCGGTCGGTGGTGGCAATCGGTTCGCCAATTACGACGGTGATGGTGCCTGGATATTTGATGAAGAGCTTGGCCGGCCAGCATTCGCCGGCGTTGTGTGCCACTGGTATTACGGAAGCGTTGGCAGAGGATGCTATTTCAACCCCGCTCCGAGCGTAATGACCCACCTGGCCCACCGGCGTTCGCGTGCCTTCCGGAAAAACCAATAAATTAAAACCATCGCGGAGCCGCTTCGGCCCTAATTTCTTTACTTGCCGCAACGATGTCATAGGCGAGCTGCGGTCAATGGCGATGGGCTTGAGCACGGCCAACCCCCAGCCAAAAAACGGCAACATAAGCAGCGAACGCTTGAGAATGGTACTAAGCGGCTCGAAGTAATACTGCAAGAACACTGTTTCCCAAATTGTCTGGTGCTTGGATAAAATAACAAAGCGCGCGTTTTTGTCGCGTTGGTTGTGATCGACCAGATTCAACTTGATGTCACAGGTTATTCTCAGCCACCAAATCACGAAGCGATTCCACAGCAACAGTGTACGAAATCGCCAGCGCACTGGTGCGAGCCACAGCAGCAAACTCAGAGTTCCCGCGATCACGCCGGTCAGGCCGTAACCCAGGTAAAACAAAAAAGAACGTAAAAAAAGCATCAGTTAGAATAATGTTCGAGTATGTAATCCGCGGCGCTCGCAAGGTCGGCGAACACCTCTACTTCCTGGCGCAAGGCCTCGGGCAGTTGAGCCAGCGTGTTTTCTCCCTTTCCGGTTCTTACCAGCAGCGGCTTACAACCTTTGGCAAGGCCCGCTTGTATATCCCGTAGACTGTCGCCGATGAAGGGCGTGCCCTTGGCTGAAACGGACAACTCGCTTTCAATGGCGGTAATCAGTCCCGGTTGGGGTTTACGGCAGTCGCAGCCATCGTCGGGATGGTGAGGACAGTAAAATACTCCGGCAATGTTACCACCGAGTGCGGCAACGCAGTCCAGCATGTGTGCGTTGATGGCTTCCAGGTCATCGAGATCAAACAGACCGCGCGCCAGCCCGGATTGATTGGTTGCCACCGCCACTGTAAACCCCGCTTGTGACAACCTTGCAATGGCTTCCAGGCTGCCGGGAATGGGTCGCCATTCCGACTGGCACTTTATATAGTCGTCGGAATCAAAATTAATAACGCCGTCGCGATCAACAATGACAAGGGACATGGCTGGGACAAATACCGACGTTAATTGGTTGCACTGCTCAGCAGTGAAATATCCGCCACCTGCAAAAACAGGTCGCGTAGTTGATTCAGCAGCGCCAGGCGGTTGCGGCGCAAGGCCTCGTCCTCGGTCATCACCATGACCTGATCGAAAAAGCTGTCAACGCTGTCGCGCAATTCCGCCAGTGCTTCCAAGCCTTGCGTGTACTCTCCCCGAGCAAACAAGGGCTGAACTTGCTGTCGCTTGCTTTCCACGGCTGTGGCAAGTTTTTTCTCGGCGGCTTCCCTTAACAAGGACGTGTCGACTACTGCCGCGATTTTTTCGCTTTGTTTGGCGAGAATGTTAGACACGCGTTTATTTGCCGCCGCCAGCGCTTCGGCTTCCTTCAACTGAGTAAAGCGATGCACCGCCTTGACGCGTTGGTCGAAATCAACCGGCACGCTGATATTCCTGGCGCTGACCGCTTGAAACACCTGTACCGGGATCGAGGCCTCCTCGTACCAGGCCCGGAACCGTTCGATCATATAGTCCAAGACTTGCTGAACCACAGTTTCGCCGGCGGGCAGGGACTGATAGCCTGTTTTGGCCTTTTCCAGCAACTCGGCCAAATCCAGCGGCAATTCTCGTTCCACCAGAATGCGCAACACCGACAGACTGGCTCGGCGCAGTGCGAAAGGATCCTTGGATCCTGAAGGTCTCTGGGCGATGCCGAAAATGCCCACTAACGTGTCGAGGCGATCAGCAAGGCCGAGGGCGCAGGCGGTTGCGCCTTCGGGCAACTTGTCGCCAGCAAATTTTGGCAAATACTGGTCGCGAATCGCTTCCGCCACTTCTTGTGTTTCGCCGTCGTTGCGCGCGTAATAGTAGCCGGCAATGCCCTGCATCTTGTCAAACTCAAGCACCATGTCCGAGGCAAGATCCGCTTTTGCCAACCAGGCCGCGCGTTCGGCATGATCTGCATTGCCGCCGATGGCATTCGCGATGAATGCAGCGAGTTTTTGCACCCGTACAGTCTTGTCCAAGAGCGTGCCCAGCTTTTCCTGGAATACGATGCTGTCCAGCTTGTCGACCCGTTCCGCCAACGTTATTTGTTTGTCGGTATCGAAAAAGAAGGCGGCATCGCTCAAGCGCGGGCGGATAACCCGCTCGTTGCCAGCGATGACCTGGCCGGGATCGCGGCTGACAATGTTCGACACAAAAATAAAGTGCGGGACCAATTCACCGCCTTCATTAACCAGATGGAAATATCTTTGGTGTTCCTTCATGGAGGAGATCAACGCTTCGGCCGGCACCTCGAGAAACGCGCGATCGAAAGAACCGGTTAAGGCCGCTGGCCACTCCACCAGCGCCGTTACTTCGTCCAGCAGATCCGAATCCAGGATCACTTGTGCTCCGAGCTTAGTCGCTTCAGCTTCCACCTGCCCTCGAATCAACTGTTGGCGGCGATCATAATCCGCAATAACTTGACCGCTACTTTCCAACACCGACTCGTACTGGCTCGGCTCCTCGATTTGAAGCCAGTCGTCGTGGTGAAAGCGATGGCCGCGCGTTTGATTACCGGCGCCAAGCCCAAACAAATTTGCCGACAATGTCTCGCTGCCGAATAGCATCAGTACCCAGTGTACCGGGCGAATAAATTCGGCACGGCTAGCGCCCCACCGCATCCGTTTGGGAATGGGCAGTGCCGCAAGTGCGTCCTGGACTACATCAGCCAGACAATCAACAGCTTTCGCGCCTTTTCGCGTTTCCCGAAACGCAAGTCGCTCACCCTTGTCCGATGCCGCCACGCTCAACTGCTCGGGTGTCACACCATTTTTGCGGGCAAAACCTTCGGCGGCCTTGGACCAATTGCCGTTTTTATCCCGTGCCGCTGCCACCGGCGGGCCGAGCAGTTCAATGGCTTGGTCCGGCGCCTGCTCCTCCAGCTGATGAATCCGCACCGCCAAACGCCGCGGAGTCGCAAACCACTGGCTCGATTGATGTTGCAGCTCGCGTTTTGCAAGGCCATCGGAAATGCCCCGGGAAAAAGCAACGGCCAGGGACTTGAGCGCGGCCGGTGGTAACTCTTCGGTGCCAATTTCTACAAGAAAATTCCGGGGCACTATCGATCCTCCCCGCTTGCGGCCATGACTTCATCGCGCAATGCCGTGGGCGCCAGCGGAAAACCCAGTGCTTTGCGTGCATCGAAATAGGCTTTAGCCACCGCTCGGGCCAGGGTTCGCACCCGCAGAATGAAACGTTGTCGCTCCGTCACCGAAATAGCGTGGCGGGCGTCCAGCAGATTAAACGCATGTGAAGCTTGCATAACCATTTCATAGGCCGGTAATGGCAAGCCTTTTTCCACCAGGCGTTTGCTTTCCGCCTCACAGGCGTCAAAGGTCTTGAACAAAAATGGCACGTCCGCTTCGTTGAAGTTGTAAGCGGACATTTCCATTTCATTTTGGTGAAACACGTCGCCATAGGTAACGGCTATCCCGTCCGGGCCGCGGGTCCAGACCAGGTCAAAAATGGAGTTGACGCCTTGTAAGTACATGGCAAGACGTTCCAGGCCATAGGTGATTTCGCCGCTAACGGGGTAGCACTCCAGGCCGCCGACCTGCTGGAAATAAGTAAACTGGGTGACTTCCATGCCGTTGAGCCAAACCTCCCAGCCCAAGCCCCAGGCCCCTAGGGTAGGTGATTCCCAGTTGTCTTCGACAAAGCGAATGTCGTGGGTCAAGGGATCAAAGCCCAGCATGCGCAGGGAATCCAGATAGAGTTCCTGGATATTGTCCGGGGAGGGCTTAAGCAGCACCTGGAATTGATAATAATGCTGCAAGCGGTTGGGATTCTCCCCGTAGCGGCCGTCGGTGGGTCGCCGGCACGGTTGCACATAGGCGGTGTTCCAGGTCTCTGGGCCTATGGAGCGCAGGAAAGTGGCGGGATGAAAGGTGCCGGCACCCACTGCCATATCTAGCGGCTGCAGTATCACGCAGCCCTGGGCGGCCCAAAATTGTTGCAACGCGCCAATCAAACCTTGAAAGGTCGAAAAATCGGAATGTGTGCTGTCAGACACGCGACAAAGCCCCTGTCGTGGAATACTTGGCCGGCAGGCCATTGCGAAAAGCCCGCAATTATACCGGGCTGACTGAACCTTTGATATGCTCGTTCGCTTCCATCATGGGTGATTTCCGGTAAGCTGCCGGTGTTTCCGTCTTCGCTCCCAACCGGCTCCTCGATACGATCATGTCTCGCAAGCGACCCCTGAAAAAATTTACCCGTCGTGTCCGGCCGGCGCTCGGGAGTTTGGCTATCCGCATCCTGGGACGGTTACCTTTGCTGGTCAACCGCGGGATCGGCGGCTTTGTCGGTAGGATTTCCTATGGGTTCGGGGGTCGTCCGGTTGAAATCAGCCGGGACAATGTGAATCGCTGCTTTCCGGACATGGACCCCGCCGGACAAGCGGCGCTGGTCAGGTCGAGCCTTGTACACACGGCCATGACCGCGCTGGAAGCTCCCTCGATTTGGATACAAGCACCCGAGAAACTCAGGTGCTATGTAGTGGGCGTGGATGGGTTTGCGCGAGTCGAACAGCAACAGACCTCGGGGCGCGGCCTGCTCTTGCTGGCACCGCATCTTGGCAATTGGGAAATCATGGGGCCCTGGCTGCCACCGCGTTTGAAACATATCACGTTTATGTATCAGCCCAGCGGAATGGACGCTATCGACGATTTGATGTTGCGGGGCCGGGGCCGCGCCGGGATCAAACTGGCACCTGCTTCGCGAAAGGGTGTCAGTCAAGTGCTCAAGGCTTTACAGGCGGGAGAAGTGGTAGCCATCCTACCGGACCAAGTGCCGGATGAAGGCGCCGGACGAGCCGCGCATTTTTTTGGACAGCCCGCGCAAACGATGACGCTGATCCATAAACTCGTACAGCGGACCGATTGCGATGTCTTGATGATTTTTGCCAAGCGAGTAACCGACGGTTACGAGGTGGTGGTCAGGGAAGCTGATAGAGCCATTAAGGATCGGGAAATGGCGAGTAGCTTAAACGCGCTCAACCGTAGCGTGGAAGCCTGCGTGAGGGAAATTCCCGAGCAGTACCAGTGGGAGTATAAACGCTTCAAACATGTTGTTAGCGCCGCCAAAACATCGGGGTAAATAGGACCAGCAGGGTAAACACTTCCAGGCGCCCCAGCAGCATGGCAAAACATAGTATCCATTTGGCCGCGGGATTGATATTGGCGTAGTTGGCGGCCACGTCGCCCATTCCCGGGCCCAGATTATTGATACATGCGCCGACCGCGGATACGGCAGTCAAAAAGTCCAGCCCGGTTGCCATTAATAGCAAAAACATGGTGGCGAAGGAAAACACATAGAGCGCAAAAAACCCCCATACTGCATCGACCACCCGATCGGACACCGTTCTTTTTCCGATCTTTATGGGAATAACCGCATTGGGGTGAATGAGCCGATGAATTTCCCGAAGCCCTTGCTTGCACACCAGCAGCACGCGGATCACCTTCATTCCGCCAGCGGTGGACATGGAGCAGCCCCCCATGAACGCGCCAATAAAAATCATAAAGGGCAAAAAGCCTGGCCAGTTACTAAAGCCAACGGTTGAGTAACCGGTTGTGGTTACAATAGCCACCAACTCAAAAGTGCCGTGCAAAAGACTTTCCATGGGACCGTAGGTATTGCTTGCTATAAGGTAACTGACGGTAATCGCTATCCCCAGCAGGATGCAGAAAAAATAAAATTTGAACTCAGGATCATGCAAATACTGTTTGATGCTACGGTTATGCCAGGCAAAAAAGTGCAACGCGAAATTAATGGCGGAGAAGAACATAAAAAAAATAGCCACCCACACGATTGCCGGACTGTTGAAGTAGCCGATACTCTCGTCGTGAGTTGAAAAACCGCCAATGGCGACCGTGGAAAACGCGTGGCAAATCGCATCGAAAAAACTCATACCCGCGTACCAATATGCCAGCATGCACACAATCGTGAGGCCGGCATAAATAAAAATGAGTGCCTTGGCGGTTTCGGTAATACGCGGGGTTAGCTTGGTGTCCTTGACCGGCCCGGGAATTTCCGCACGGTATAATTGCATACCGCCGATGCCGAGCATGGGCAAGATCGCAATTGCTACAACAATGATTCCAATACCACCCAACCATTGCAGTGATTGCCGGTAAAACAAAATCGACTCCGGCAGATAGTCGAGGCCGCTAATAACGGTGGCGCCCGTTGTGGTGAGGCCGGACATGGACTCGAACACGGCGTCGGTGATACTGAGTGTGGGGGATTCGGACAATAGAAAAGGCAGGGCGCCGAATAATCCCAAAACCGCCCAGAATAGTGCTGTTACCACGAAGCCATCGCGGGTTCGCAGGTCTTGCCGTTTGCCGCGGGCCAGCAGCCACAGCACTACACCGGTGAATAGTGTGATGGCAAAGGAAATCAAAAATGCCTGGTGGACATTGTCCTGATAGATCAAGGAAACAATAACGGGCGGCACCAACACGATGCTGTAGCCCATTAACAGGATGCCGAGAACCTTTGAAATAATAGCTGGATGCATGTTAAAAGAAGCTGAACCCGACTTGGAAGAGTTGCTCGATATTCCGGGTAAACTTCTTGTCCACCAGGAACAAGATGACGTGATCGCCGGTTTCCACCACAATGTCGTCGTGGGCTATCAGCACTTGGCTTTTGCCGTCTTTTTCCCGAACGATTGCGCCGACATTGGCGCCCTCGGGCAGGTCGATGTCTTCAAGGGCTTTGCCCACTACCTTGGATGAGCGCGCATCGCCGTGGGCGATGATTTCAATCGCTTCCGCCGCCCCGCGTCGAAGCGAATGCACGTTGACCATATCACCGCGTCGAACATGGGTCAGCAGGCTGCCGATGGTGGTCAGCTGCGGAGATATGGCGATGTCGATCTCCCCACCTTGCACCAAGTCCACGTACGCGGGGTTATTGATTAGCGTCATTACTTTGCGCGCGCCGAGTCGTTTGGCGAGCATGGAAGACATGATATTGGCTTCGTCGTCATCGGTGACGGCCAGAAATACATCGGTCTCCTCGATGTTTTCTTCCAGTAGCAGGTCCTGATCGGACGCGCTGCCTTGCAATACGATGGCGCGCTGTAATTGTTCCGACAATTGAGCGCAGCGCTTGGGATTGTGTTCGATAACGCGTACCGAATAGCTGGACTCCAACTTACGCGTCAGACGCAAACCAATGTTGCCGCCACCAGCGATTGTTATGCGCTTGTAAGGGGACTCCAGCCGGCGCAACTCACTCATCACCGCGCGGATATCCGCTTTGGCGGCGATAAAGAACACCTCGTCATCCGCTTCAATGACCGTGGCGCCGGTCGGCGTGATCGGGCGGTCGCGCCGAAAAATTGCCGCCACGCGGGTATCCACGGCCGGCATGTGCTGGCGCAAAAAGCGCAATTCCTGCCCCACCAATGGTCCGCCGTAATAGGCTTTCACCGCGACCAGTTGCACCTCGCCACCGGCGAAATCCAACACCTGTAAGGCGCCGGGCTGTTCGATGAGCCGACAGATGTAGTCCGATACCAACTGCTCGGGACTGATCAAGACATCAATGGGAATCGCCGTATCGCGAAACAGATCGGGTTGGGCGAGATAGGCATTGGCACGAATGCGTGCAATTTTTGTGGGAGTGCGAAATAGGCTGTGGGAAACCTGACAGGCGACCATGTTGGTTTCGTCGTCGTTAGTTACCGCAATCAGCAAATCCGCGTCGCGAATACCGGCCTGGATGAGGATCTCGGGATGCGAAGCGGCACCACAAACCACGCCGATGTCAATGCGATCGCGCAGGGCTTGTAGCCTGGCCTCGTTACCGTCCACCACCGTAATATCGTTGGCTTCGTTGGCAAGGTTTTGCGCCAGGGTGCCACCCACTTGGCCAGCGCCGAGAATGATGATTTTCATGGGACAAACTCATCGGTGGAGAGCCTGGCGCGAATTCTACCGGTACTGCGGTGGAATTGCCTGCTTTTAAGTGCGCTGGTGTTTTTCCAGGCGGGCGAAGTAAAAACCGTCGTGGCCATTCGGTTGCGGTAACAACTGTCTTCCGCGGGGTTGCGCCACCCCCCAGCTTGCGGCAAGCGGTTGATGCCGTGCGTCCGAATACTCGCGCAGGAACTGGCTCACCACCTCGGTATTTTCTTGGGGAAGTATCGAACAAGTGGCATAGAGCAGGATGCCTCCAGGCTTTAGTAGTGGCCACATGGCTTGCAAAATCGCATGCTGACTGGCCACAAGGCGCGCAACTTCCTCAGGCGTACGCAACAGTTTAATGTCGGGATGCCGGCGAATGATGCCGGTGGCCGAGCAGGGTGCATCCACCAGAATCCGGTCGAACGACTCGGGTGGCCACCGGCTCGAAGCTTGTATCGCGTCGCCGACCACCAGCTCCGCCGCCAGGTTCAAGCGCTGCAGATTGTGGCGGGTGCGTTCAATTCGCGGCTCGCTGATATCCAAGCCGACCATGCGGCCCAACTGCGTTTGCGTCTCCAGCATATGCGCGGTTTTCCCGCCCGGTGCACAGCAGGCGTCCAACACGTGAAAGCCCGGCCTCAGTTCCAATAATCCGGCGCTCAACTGGGCGGCTTCATCCTGAACGCTGACCGCCCCTTCGGCAAACAAGGGCAGTTGTTCCACGTCCACCGGCTTGCTTAGGGTAACGCCGTCGGGACTGTATGGGGTAGGCTCGGCTGGCAAGTCCTGGGCGTTGAGCAAGGAGAGATAATCGTCCCGATTCATCTGTTGACGGTTAACGCGCAGCGTCAATGGCGGGTGCGAGTTGTTGGCGGAGAGTATGCCTCCCAACTGTTCTGGCCAGGCATTTTGAAAAGTGGAAACCAACCAGGCAGGATGTGCGTTCGAAAAAGCTGGCAGGTGGCCGAGCGATGCGGCCAGGGCTTGCTCTTCACGCTGAAAACGTCGCAAAACGCCGTTGACCAGCTGTTTTGCCCAAGGCTTCTTGAGGCCCTGGGTGGCTTCGACCGTGCTGTTGATGGCGGCATGGTCCGGAACGCGCAAACAGCTCAGTTGGTACAGGCCGATTAGTAGCAGCGCGTGTACGTCGCGGTCCTTATTACGCAGCGGCTTGTCCACCAGAACGTCCAGGTAACACTGCAGCTTTGGCTGCCAGCGGCACGTGCCGTAGCAGAGCTCCTGTAGCAAAGCGCGATCACGCGCCGGGACATCGGCCATGGCATCGGGTAATAAACTCGACAGGGACCCCCGCTGGTTGAGTAGGTTGGCAATCACCCTGGCGGCGACAGTGCGGGTCTTCATTCTTTAGTGAAACCGCTGGCCGGGAACAAAAAGATCCTTGTTTCCACGCAAAACATCGTCCACCGGCATGGACTTTTTTCCCGGCAGTTGTATTTCAATCAGTCGAAGTTGGCCATCACCACAGCGTACCACAAGGTCCGCGCCTTGGGCCGCGGCAACGGTACCGGTGGCAAGCTCATCGTGTTCTCTCTCATCGTTATCCCCGGACGGTGGCAGGGGCGCCGCGCGCAGAATTCTGATCCGTTGGCCCTGATAGTGAGTAAAAGCACCGGGCAGGGGATTGAACGCGCGTATTTTGCGGTCGATCCCCGCCGCCCCGTGTCGCCAGTTGATTTCCGCTTCGCGTTTGTCAATTTTACTGGCATAGCTCGCCTGGGATTCGTTTTGAGGCGTGTAGGTCGCTGTGCGGAGGGACAGTTGCTCCAGCACCGAAAGCAATGGTTGCTTGCCCAACTGAGCGAGACGTTCCAGCAGTGTGCCGGCGGTATCGGTGGTTTTGATCTCGCAACGTGCCGTCGCCAGCATGGGGCCGGTGTCCAGACCGGCGTCCATCTGCATGATGGTAATGCCGGTTTCCGTGTCGCCCGCTTCGATGGCCCGTTGAATTGGGGCGGCACCCCGCCACCTCGGCAGCAGCGAAGCATGGACATTCAAGCAGCCGAGGCCTGGGGCGTCGAGTACCGGTTGAGGGAGAATCAAGCCGTAAGCGACTACAACCATTACATCGGCATTCAGCGAGATTATTTGCGCTTGCTCCTCGCTGCCGCGCAATGAAACTGGTTGCCATACGGGCAGCTCGTGGGTCGTGGCCAGTTGTTTCACGGGGCTTGCGGTGAGTTTCTTCCCGCGTCCCGCCGGGCGGTCGGGTTGGGTGTAGACCGCTACCACTTGGTGTTGGCTTGCCAGCAGAGCAGAGAGGTAATCCGCCGCAAATGCGGGCGTGCCCGCAAAAACGATGCGCAAGCTACTAGAGTCCTGCATATTGGTGGAAAAGCCCTCTATATTCAGACCATCGGTTGGGATGGAGTGGTGGCTAGGCGCGCACGCGTTGAGCTTTTTCCAGCTTGCTGCGGATACGCTGCCGCTTCAGGGGCGAGAGGTAATCGACGAAGAGTTTACCGTTCAGGTGATCCACTTCGTGTTGAATACACACGGCCAGTAGATCCTCGGGAAGCAGCTCGAAGGGCTCCCCATATTCGTTGAGCGCTTTGACGCGCACATGGGTGGGACGCACAACCGTCTCGGTGTAACCGGGAACGGATAGGCAACCTTCCTCGCAGTCCGCCACATCGCCATCCAACACGGTGATTTCCGGGTTAATGAACACTAAGGGCTGGGATTTATCCTCACTCAGATCCATGACCACGACCCGCTCGTGAACATTGACCTGGGTGGCCGCGAGGCCAATGCCGGGCGCCGCATACATGGTGTCAAACATGTCCGCGACCAGCTGGCGGATTCGATCGTCAACCTCGGCCACGGGTTTGGCCTTGGTGCGCAACCGTGCGTCCGGGAATTCAAGAATCTCTAGTACTGCCATTGGTAAGCAAATAAAACCCTTTGTGATAAACCTCTAGTAAACAGGCAACACCCGCTGCTAACATGATGATCGCCCTGCATTTATGCCACCGGTGTACTATTCTTTCCTGGTAGGACCCGATATAAAAAATGGAACCTTATTTGGCCCGTTCCACAGTATAACGCTAAATACGGTACCAAGCCGACTCGAACAGGACCGGTTTCTATGAAAAAAACACTCCTCGGCGTCATCGTTTTATCGCTGATTGCCATCGTTCCTTGGGGTCACAACGCCTGGGGCCAGCAACCGATATTGCGCGAAGACCACCCGGACCGTTACACCGTCGTCGCGGGAGATACCCTGTGGGATATCTCCGATGAATTTCTGCAAAATCCCTGGATGTGGCCGGAAATCTGGCACGTCAATCCGCAAATAGACAATCCTCACCTCATCTACCCCGGTGACGTGATCTCCCTGATCTATCTCGACGGGCAACCTCGGCTTACGGTGCAACGTGGGGATGAATCGCGCACTTACAAGGTGGAGCCCGGCACGGTGAAGCTGAGTCCCTCGGTGCGCACTATTCCCCTGACGGAAGCTATTCCCTCCATCCCCTTAGACGTCATTGACAAGTTTTTATCCAATAGTCGTATCGTTGCCCAGGGACAATTGGAGCGCGCCCCCTATGTCTTGGCCGGTGGTCGGGACCGTTTGATTGTAGGCGCGGGTGATTTTCTCTATGCCCGGGGTGATTTTGCCGACAACATTCCAGTGTACGGTGTTTATCGTCGAGGCGACGTATACGTGGATCCAGTTACCGAGGAAGTTCTGGGCATTCAGGCGCAGGATATCGGCACGGTCAAAGTAAGAACCGTCGATGGCGACATTGCCACCACCGCGGTGACCCGCACCACCGAAGAGATCCGCATCAAAGACCGCTTACTGCCCCATGAGGAACGCACTATCGATTCCACCTTCTTCCCGTCGCCGCCCTCCACCGAGGTGGAGGGCACCATTCTGGCGGTGGAAGGTGGCATAAGCCAAGTGGGCAGAATGGACGTCGTGGTACTCAATCGAGGCGAAAGGGAAGGCTTGCAGATTGGCAATGTGTTGGCGGTTTACAAGAAGGGCGCGCGTGCGCGAGACCCTATCGCCAATGAAGTGGTGGCCCTGCCGGAAGAGCGGGCTGGCCTGCTGATGGTGTTTCGAACCTACGAGAAGCTAAGCTACGGGTTGGTACTGGAGGCGGAACTGCCCCTGGCCACGCTGGATATGGTGCGCAACCCCTAGCTTCTACAGCGAACCCAATAGGACAATAGCAGGGAAGCAATGTACCGGAGGACACCCTGGCTTTTTCGGGATACTTGCCTTCGGCATACGTGCCGCTACAATTAGCCCGGCAATCATCCCGTTCAGGCTTTCACACATGGATAGTGAAATACACCCGCAAGAGCTACTCGCAAATCTTGTTCTGCAACGCCTTCCCGATTTTGGCCCCGGCCGCTATTGGCAGTTGCGCCAGCACTATCGGGATGCTCGGGCGATATTGCAGGCGCCGGCTGCCGAACTCGGCAAGTACCTTGGCAAGGAGGCGTGTGATGAAGTCAGACGCTATCAGCGCGGTCCCTCGAAGCACTCCCTTTCCCAACAAGCCGTCCGGGATCTGGCTTGGCTCGACGAGAACCAGGTGGCCTTGTTAACACCGGAACACTCGCATTACCCCTCGTTGTTACAGAATATCCACTCGCGCCCGCCGTTGCTGTTCGTGCGCGGTAACCTGGAGAATTTGGCGCTCCCCCAACTGGCAATCGTTGGCAGCCGTAACCCGAGCCCTACCGGGAGCGACAATGCCTTTGAATTTGCCCGCCAGTTGTCGCGCACCGGCTTTGTGGTCACCAGCGGCCTGGCCTTGGGTATCGATGGCGCGGCCCATCGCGGCGCATTGGATGCCGGCGGCAAGACTATTGCGGTGTTGGGCACGGGCATTGACCAAATATACCCACATCGACACCGCCGGCTGGGGCAACAATTGTTGGCGGAAGGCGGCACCCTGATAAGCGAATTCCCGCTGGGAACCTCGGCTCAGCCGGGCAATTTCCCCCGTCGCAATCGGATTATCAGCGGCATGAGCGTTGGGGTTTTGGTGGTCGAGGCGGCGGTAAAGAGCGGCTCTTTGATTACCGCGCGTTACGCCATGCAACAGGGACGGGAAGTGTTTGCCATTCCGGGTTCCATTCACAATCCATTGAGCCGCGGCTGTCACGTCTTGCTGCGCGACGGCGCCACCCTGGTGGAACAGATCGATGATCTACGGGAGCCCCTTCAAGGCTTGCTGGCCCTGATGTGGGACCAAAGCCGACCCGTGCGCCGGCAGGCGCCTGCTGAAAAACTGGACGAAGAGACGGAGTTGGTGCTCACTAACTTAGGCTATGAGCCCACCGCCGCGGATACACTGGTGGCTCGCACCGGCCTCGACATAGGTCGCATTCTCTCGCTGTTGACGATGCTGGAGCTGAAGGGCTTGGTGCAGCAGACCGCCAGTGGTTACCAGCGCGAAGCCAAGAGAACCGCTTGAGGCCGTCGGCAACTTAGGGTAAGTTTGCGCGCTTTTCTCGCAATCACAGATTCATTCAATCATCACTAGGCGGTTTTACTATGAAGCCATTTGTCGCGGTGCTCATGGGCTCCGATTCCGATCTGGACGTCATGGAAGGCACGTTCAAAGTACTAAAAAAGCTGGGCATTCCCTTTGAGGCCAAGATTTCCTCGGCCCACCGCACACCCGAGGCCACCCACGCCTATGTAAAAGACGCCGACCAGCGCGGTTGCGCGGCTTTTATCTGCGCTGCGGGCATGGCGGCGCACTTGGCCGGCGCGGTCTCCGCCAATACGCTCAAGCCGGTGATCGGCGTCCCCATCAATGCCGGTCTGGACGGCCTGGACGCGCTGTTGTCCACTGTGCAAATGCCGGGGGGAATTCCGGTGGCCACCGTGGCGGTCGGAAAGGCCGGGGCGAAGAATGCGGCCTATTTGGCAGCCCAGATCCTGGGTGTCGCCGATCCGGCGCTGCACCAAAAGCTGGTGGATGAGCGCAAAGCCAATGCTGATGCCGTGGGAGAAAAGGACGCCAAGCTACAGGAGAAGCTCAAAGCGGATGGATTGGGCTAGGCATCCCGAGATTCGGCGGATCGGCCGCCTCATTGGCCAGGGTGAAGTGATCGCTTACCCGACAGAAGCTGTGTGGGGGCTGGGTTGCGATCCGCACAGCCAGGCGGCTGTCAACAAACTGCTCGAGCTGAAGAATCGGTCGGTCGACAAGGGCCTTATCCTGGTGGCGGCCAGTATCGAACAACTGGCGCCCTATTTGAACGACCTCTCCACTAAGCAACGGCAAACACTGGAAAACAGTTGGCCAGGCCCGGTCACCTGGCTGGTGCCGGACAATGGAAGGGCGCCGCCGTGGATTCGCGGTGATCATCCGGCAGTTGCGTTGCGAGTAAGCGCTCACCCTATTGTTGTGGCCCTATGCCATGCCTGCCGGGGGCCGATTGTCTCCACTTCCGCCAATGTCGCTGGCCAGCCGGAAGCGCGCGATGCAAGCGCGGTCGAGCGGCAGTTTGGGGATCGGCTTGCCGCCCTTGCGCCCGGCGAGGTCGGCAGTGCGGCGAAACCCACGGAAATACGCGATCTATTGACCGGTGTCGTCCTGCGCAAGGCCTGAGCCGGCTAGAATAACCATCGCTTTATCATCAGCGCCAAAATTCATACCGGCAACGAGGGTCAGCCATGAGCGATATGGACAAAAACGCCGTCAAAGAGTATCTGCTCGATTTGCAGGACCGGATCTGCCGACGGCTGGCCAAGGAAGATGGCAGCAACGATTTCGCCGAAGATAACTGGCAACGGGAAGAAGGTGGCGGCGGCCGCTCGCGAGTGCTGGCCAACGGTTCCGTCATCGAAAAAGGCGGGGTTAATTTTTCCCATGTGCTCGGGGCCACAATGCCAGCCTCGGCAACCGCGCATCGGCCGGAATTGGCGGGGCGCCGTTTCGAGGCGATGGGGGTGTCGCTGGTCATTCACCCCCACAATCCCTATGTGCCCACCAGCCACGCCAACGTGCGCTTCTTTGTGGCCGAACAGGAGGGCGCGGAGGCGGTGTGGTGGTTTGGCGGTGGTTACGATCTCACACCTTATTATGGCAACGAAGATGATTGCCGTGCGTGGCACGAAACGGCTCGCAGGGCGGTAGAGCCGTTTGGACAAGACCTTTATCCACGCTTCAAGCAATGGTGTGACGACTATTTCTATCTCAAGCATCGCGGCGAATCGCGCGGCATCGGGGGCTTGTTTTTTGATGATTTCAATGAGTTGGGCTTTGACAAGAGCTTCGCTCTGATGCGCGCGGTTGGTGACAGCTATATCGAAGCTTATCAACCCATCGTGCAAAAACGAAAAAACCTGCCCTACGGCGAGCGGGAAAAAGATTTTCAGCTCCACCGGCGCGGTCGCTATGTGGAGTTCAATCTGGTCTACGATCGGGGTACGCTGTTCGGCCTGCAAAGTGGCGGTCGCACCGAGTCCATATTGATGTCTTTGCCGCCCACAGTAAAATGGGACTACGACTGGCATCCGGAACCCGGCTCTCCCGAAGCCGAGCTGACGGAAAAGTTTCTGCCCTGCAAGGACTGGCTCGCGCAATAAAAACTTTCACGCGACGCGTGTAATGGGCAGGCAGCTTTTACTGGGCGTCCCCCTGAACAGAGGTATTCATGTTCGAGCCCCACCTGTACGCGGTTTTCGGCAGCCCGGTTGTGCATTCACGGTCGCCAGAAATTCACCGCCTATTCGCCGAACAGACGCGAGAAGACCTGATGTACACCAAGCAGGAGGTTGCACCTGAGGAATTTACCGAGGTTTGTCGGGAGTTTTTCGAGCTGGGGGGCAGCGGTCTCAACATCACCTTGCCGCTTAAGGAGTTGGCCTTCCAATTTGCCGATTCCCTGACCACGCGCGCCAAGCTGGCCGGCGCGGTCAACACCCTCAAACTTGAAACGAACGGCAGCATTCTCGGTGACAATACCGACGGTTGTGGCCTGGTCCGCGACCTCACCGACAACCTGCGATGGCAATTGCGCGGCAGGCGAATTCTGGTCCTGGGTGCCGGTGGTGCGGTGCGCGGCGTGCTGGGTCCCCTGTTGGAACAAAACCCTTACGCAATTTGGATAGCCAATCGAACGGTGAGCAAAGCCGAGCAGCTTGCGGAGGAATTCGGGGCCCTGGGCACCGTGGTCGGATGCGGTCTCGATGCCTTACCTGGGGAAATCTTTGACCTGATCATCAACGGCACCTCGATGAGCCTTCACGGGGAGGCGCCGCCGGTTACCGAAGCGCAAATCACCGCACAGACTGCCTGCTACGACATGGCCTACGGCAATGAGCCCACGGCTTTTTTGCGTTGGGGGCGGGCCCAAGGCTTGAGCGAGCTGGCGGACGGACTGGGGATGCTAGTGGAGCAGGCGGCGGAATCCTTTTACCTCTGGCGCGGCGTACGGCCGAAGACCAGGCCCGTTATCGAGCTGATCCGCGGCTAAGTTGGTTGCGCGCCTCGATTGCGACCCGCCAAGTAAGTATCTTTCAGTTTTGCGTAATGTCGGGCCGAATAGGACAAGTGCTTCAGCTCCGTATCCTTCAGCGCCCGCGCCCGCTTACAAGGGCTGCCGAGGTAGAGATAACCGCTTTCCAACACCTTGCCGGGCGGCACCAGCGTACCGGCACCGATCATCACATCGTCTTCGACCACAACACCGTCCAGCACAATGGAGCCGATTCCCACCAAGACCCGATTGCCAATATTGCAACCATGAAGCACGACTTTGTGTCCAACCGTGACATCGTCGCCCACTATCAGCGGCCAACCATCTGGCAGTGCGTCGCTCTTGTGGGTCACATGTCCCACACTGCCATCCTGGATACTGGTTCGTTCCCCGATGCGAATTTGATTGACGTCGCCGCGCAAGACCGCAAACGGCCAAACGGAAGAGTCCCGGCCGATCACAACATCGCCAATGACGCTTGCCATCGGGTCCACATAAACGCCCGCTTCCAAAATGGGCGAAATATCATCATAAGCGCGAATGGAATTCATAAACACGGTTTACCGGATAAAATAGGTGAAGGGCACTAGCCGTATCGCAGCAGTGTAACATAGCTAATCTTGAGCCCCGGGTCGGCTGGATCCACAAGCAAGTTAACAACCGAATTGTCGGCAACTGATCAGTAGTGAGGGACACATCAAAGTGAAACAGTCCGAATCAGCCCAACCGGAAAACGACGCAACCAACCCCCTGTTGGAAACTGTCGATTTGCCACCCTTTGATCGTATTCAGACAGCACATGTCCTGCTGGCAATCGACAAAATCATCGACGACAACCGTCGTGCCCTGACGGAACAGTTAACCAAGCAGCTGGAGCCAAGCTGGAACAATCTGGTTGCGCCCTTCGAAGCGCGCGAAGACAAGCTGGCCAGCGCCTGGTCGCCAGTAAGCCACCTTAACGCAGTGGCAAATTCCCCGGAACTGCGCGAGATTTATCAGCAGGCATTACAGAAGCTGACCGAATACAACACCGAAATCAGCCAAAATGAAACCCTGTTCCGCGCGTTTGAATCCCTGGCAAGCAGCCCCGCCTTCCAGCGCTTCGACAGAGCACAACAGAAAACAATCAAAAACCACATCCGTGATTTTCACCTGGCGGGTGTTGCCTTGCCGGAAGAGCGGAAACATCGCTACGGTGAAATCAAAAAGCGTTTGTCGGAACTGTCCACCCAGTTCGCCAATAACGTCATGGATGCCACTCAGGGTTGGTACAAAATTATCGAGGACAAGACACGGCTCGCGGGACTTCCCGAATCCGCACTCGACAATACCAGCCAGGCGGCGCGCGACAAAAAAATCGAGGGCCACGTGATCACACTTGATGCGCCAGCCTATATCGCGATCATGACTCACGCGAAAGATAGGCAATTGCGGGAAGAAGTGTATCGCGCTTTTTCCGCGCGGGCATCCGCCCACGGCGTGGCTATTGGGGGAAAGGACCCAACGGCATGGGACAACCAGCCCATCATTGACGAGGTGTTGGCACTGCGGCACGAACTGGCTCAGCTGCTGGGCTTTGCCAATTACGCCGAGCGCTCCTTGGCCACCAAAATGGCAGGTAGTACCGACGAAGTCATGAACTTTCTAATCGAATTGGCAAAAACTTCCCGCCCGGCCGCGCTACGGGAATTTGCGCAACTTAAAACCTTCGCGAAAGAAAAGTTCGGCGTTGAGGAATTGGAACCCTGGGATCTCGCCTACTACTCGGAAAAGCAGCGCCAGGATGTATTCGCAATATCCGAAGAAGAGTTGAGGCCCTATTTCCCAGTAACCAAGGTAATCGAAGGCTTGTTCAAAGTGGCCGGCCGTTTATTCGATGTTGCTATTGAGGCGGACGAAAAAGTCGCCACATGGCACCAGGACGCCCATTTTTACCGGGTAAAGCGTGGCGGCAAGCCGATAGCCGGCTTTTATCTGGACATCTACGCGCGGGATAACAAACGCGGTGGAGCATGGATGGGCGAGTGCCGGGTGCGGCGTAAAATGGAGACCGGCATCCAGCTACCAGTGGCTTACCTAACCTGCAATTTTACCGCACCCACGTCCAAGCGGCCCTCCCTGCTCACTCATTCCGAAGTGCGAACACTTTTCCACGAATTCGGCCACGGCCTACACCACATGCTGACTCAAATCGATTGTCCCTCGGTAAGCGGGATCAATGGCGTAGCCTGGGACGGAGTGGAGTTGCCAAGTCAATTTTTGGAAAATTGGTGTTGGCACGAAGCGGTTATCCCACTTATCTCAGCGAACTACCAAACCGGGGACCCCTTACCAGAGGAGCTATTGCAAAAATTACTGAGGGCAAAAAATCATCAATCCGCAATGCAAATGGCGCGACAATTGGAATTCTCATTATTTGATTTTCGCTTGCACCTCGAATACGACCCGCAAAATCCGCGCGACCCGCAAGCACTACTAAACGAGATACGCGAACAGGTCGCCGTGATTAGTCCGCCAGCCTACAACAAATTTCAAAACAGCTTTTCCCACATTTTTGCCGGCGGCTATGCGGCAGGTTACTACAGTTACAAATGGGCGGAAGTCCTGTCAAGCGATGCATTTTCCTTGTTCGAAGAACGAGGAATTTTTGACGAGTCCACGGCAAAACATTTTCTCCATACCGTTTTGGAGCAGGGTGGCTCAGAAGATGCCAAAGACTTGTTTGTAAAATTCCGGGGTCGCGAGCCGAGTATCGAAGCCCTGCTGCGCCATTCGGGTATCAGCGAGCAAGGGGAACAATTGCCATGAATCGAAGCAGTAAACGCCGCTTTATCGCCGGCGCCGTTTGCCCCCGCTGCAAAGCCATGGACACAATCGTAATGTACAGGGAAAACGAACGGGACCATCGCGAATGTGTGAACTGTGATTTTGCGGAACAGGCCAATTTTGCGCAAGCCCCCGAGGAACTACCTACCCGCGTGAACCGCCCCGCAGCGAAACCGAGCCCGGATGATGAAGTAGAGATCGTAAAAATAATAAACCCAAACGATTGACGCTATTACAAAGAGACCCGTACTTTTCTCACATCTAACAGGCACTTAGCTAAGCTAGTCGACGCTGTAGGTTGCGGTCTTGGGAGTGCCTTTTCGAGACCGTATGCAGCAGGGATGCTGCATCCGAGCCCCCATGGAAGGGTTTACGGCGCGTCTCAAAAAGGCACTCCCAAGACCGCAACCGGGGTAATGCCCCGTAAAATCCCTTAACAAAGTGCCATTCATCTCACACCTCAATGAATCGCCCGAGGCTCTTCGTCGGCTCGCAACGAAAGATTGATAGACAAATCCTCGGCCAAGCAGGGCCAACGGTCCAGCTCGATATCCCAGCCGCGCATCGCGTGCTCCTGCACATAGCGGTGGAAGGCCGCATTGTCCATCAAGTGTTCCTTGTTCATGTGCAGTTCCGTTGAATAATGCACGACGAAATCCAGGTCGTTGGCAAAAGGTTCACCTATCAATTGGTGTACGACGAGGTTGGCTCGCGTCATATCCATGGGTGCCAGCGGTATGCCGCAGCGACCCACCACGCGGTCATTTACCTCCTCAATCAACCGGTGTGCCAAGTAAGCTTCATGCAGCAGGGCTGTCAGGCCCTCGCGCGGTTTAATGGCGTCGGGGGGTTGGAGGAAAAAATCCTGGGCGATATTGAGGAAGATGGAGGCGTAGTCATAGATACCAGCCTCGCGGGTCAGGCCCGCCAGGGCGTCGATGAAATTGGGTACGTGATCAATGTAACGGAGGGTAAAATCAGTTAGCGTTGCTTCCGCATTCTTGGGTGGCAGCTGAATGGCGCCGTGCAGGCGGGGTACGCTATCAAGCACCACCGCCTGGAGCAGGACAATTTCGCTATCCTGGGCCTTGGTGCGGCGAATTATCTCGCGAATCTGCTGGGTCTTGCTAGCGCTCATGCTATTTCCCGGTTGTGACCGCCACGCTGGGTCAAACCGGACGTGGCGCGTGCTGCTGCTCCTACTAAAAATAAACTAAAGCTCTGCAAAAACAAGTGAGACCCAATAATAGTTGCTTCCCTACCAGCAGCGTCGGGCCGTTCGGCCGTTCGGTGGCGACCAATGGGACGCATATCCGATTGTCGGGCCGCCGCGGAAGGTGTGCGCACACTTCGGGGGGCTTCGAAGAGTTCCATAAAGCGGCCTTATTTTGGCTATTTGGCGCGCCGCAACTACTGAAATTTTTTTTTAACTCTGTAAAATACGCGCCCCAGTCGACTTGGATCATTACCTCGGCACTAAGTCCTTGACTTACGTAAGGGTATGTGGCTCCCTACGCGCGCTTTGTAGACCGCTCCTCCCATCCAGGTGTGCCCATAGCAAGATATTCGACGGGAATTGCTTCGGCCTTGCCGGTGCACGCCTGCCAATCACCAGGCAGTCGTGCCCAGCGCCGGGCTATGCCTGGTCCCGGCCATTACCGTCCCAAGCGATCGGTGAAATATCGGCACCGGGATGGCGATGCAAAAAGGGGCGAACAGGAACAGGAAGATAGGAAGTAGGTGCTTCGGGCTCTCTGCTTAGATTCGGACCATCAGTTTTAATTTGCAATACGGAGACAACGGGCGATGTTGAGAAGAGCCAAACTGCTTTTCCACCAGCTGCTAGGTTTCGCAATCCTGCTAGGCCTGACAGGCCACCAGGCGATCGCGAACGAAGCCGAGCGTTGGGGGGTCAATATGACCCGGGGCGTAACACCTGTCAGCCAGGAAATTTATGGGCTGCACATGTTGATTTTCATCATCTGTGTGGCCATCAGCGTTGTCGTATTTGCCGCGCTCGCCTACACCATGTATGCGCACCGCAAATCCAAACATCCCCAGGCTTCACAATTCCATGAGCACCTCGGCCTGGAGATCTTTTGGACCGCGGTGCCCTTCCTCATTCTTGTCGCCATGGCGATTCCCGCAACCCGATCATTGATTCATCTCTACGACACCGACACCGACGTGGATATGGATGTGGTAATAACCGGTTACCAGTGGAAATGGCAGTACGAATACCTGGGCCGCAATGTGAGCTTTTTTTCCAATCTGCACGAAGACAGCAATGCCGCCCGGCAGCTCGGTTCTGGTATTGATCCTAGAACCGTTCCCAATTACCTGCTCGAAGTTGACCGCCCCTTGGTACTGCCGATCAACAAAAAAATCCGTTTTCTGGTAACCGCCAACGACGTCATTCACTCCTGGTGGGTCCCCGATCTGGGCGTCAAGCGAGACGCAATACCGGGATTTGTGCGCGAATCCTGGGCCAAAATCGAGGAGCCCGGAGTTTACCGGGGCGTCTGTGCGGAGCTGTGCGGCCGTGATCACGGCTTTATGCCCTTTGTGGTGAAAGCGGTGGAAGAGGAAGAGTTTGACCAGTGGATCGCCGAACAGCAAGCCTTCGCCGCGGAAATGCGCGAGCTGGCCGGCCAGACTTTTTCCTTCGAGGATCTCTATTCGCAAGGGCAATCCGTTTACAACCGCTCTTGTGCTTCCTGCCATGGGCCAAACGGCGAAGGTGTTCCGGGTGCGTTTCCGGCCATTCGGGGCAGCGCCGTTGCCACTGGCACCATCGAAGAACACTTGGACGTCGTGGTCAATGGCGTTCCGGGAACCGCGATGCAGGCTTTCGGCGCACAGCTGACGCCGGTTGAAACCGCAGCCGTCGTTACCTTCCAACGTAACGCCTTTGGTAATGACATGGGCGATCAAGTTCAGCCCGTCGACGTATTACAGTTCGAACAATAGGAGAGTAAACAGTGGCACACGGTCCTGCAAAAGGCATTGGTCGTTGGTTGTTTACGACTAACCACAAAGACATAGGCACGCTGTACTTGTGGTTCAGCATGGCTATGTTTCTGTTGGGCGGCGCCTTCGCGATGATTATTCGCGCGGAGCTATTTCAGCCCGGCCTGCAAATTGTCGACCCCGAGTTTTTCAATCAGATGACCACCATGCACGGCCTGGTGATGGTGTTCGGTGCCATTATGCCCGCCTTCGTCGGCTTGGCGAACTGGATGATCCCGATGATGATCGGCGCTCCAGACATGGCCCTTCCGCGCATGAACAACTGGAGTTTCTGGATCCTCCCGTTTGCCTTTTTGATGCTGGCGTCCACCATGTTCATGGAAGGTGGCGGCCCAAATTTTGGTTGGACTTTTTACGCCCCCTTGTCCACTACCTACGCGCCGCCGTCGGTGACTTTCTTTATATTTGCCATTCACATCATGGGCGCTTCGTCCATTATGGGTTCCATTAACATTATTGCCACGGTGCTCAATTTGCGCGCCCCCGGCATGACCCTGACGAAAATGCCCTTGTTTGTCTGGACCTGGCTGATCACCGCCTACCTGCTGGTGTCGGTGATGCCGGTGCTGGCGGGCGCGGTTACCATGATGCTGATGGACATCCATTTCGGCACTTCCTTCTTCGATGCGGCGGGTGGCGGCGATCCGGTGCTCTTCCAGCACGTGTTCTGGTTCTTCGGCCATCCCGAGGTATACATTATTATTCTTCCGGGTTTTGGGGTGGTTTCCCAGGTGATTCCGGCGTTTTCCCGCAAGCCCCTGTTTGGTTATTCGTCCATGGTGTATGCCACGGCCAGTATCGCCTTCCTCAGCTTTATCGTGTGGGCGCACCACATGTTCACAGTGGGTATGCCCATCGCCGGCGAACTTTACTTCATGTACGCCACCATGCTGATCGCGGTTCCCACGGGAGTTAAGGTGTTTAACTGGATTACCACCATGTGGCGAGGCTCGCTAACATTTGAAACCCCCATGTTATTCGCCATTGCGTTCGTGGTTTTGTTTGTGATGGGCGGCTTTACGGGTCTGATGCTGGGCATTGCCTCGGCTGATATTCAATACCACGACAGCTATTTTGTTGTTGCGCATTTCCACTACACCATGGTAGCCGGCGCTATTTTCAGTCTGACCGCAGGTATTTACTACTGGCTGCCCAAGTGGACTGGGAACATGTACAACGAAATGCTGGGCAAGACCCAATTCTGGATAGCCTTCGTCGGCTTTAACCTGGCATTTTTCCCTCAGCATTTTGTCGGCCTGGCGGGTATGCAACGGCGGGTCCCCGATTACGCGGTGCAGTTTGCCGACTTTAATATGCTGTCCAGCATCGGCGCATTTATGTTCGGTATGGCGCAACTTCTGTTGCTGTTTAACGTCATCAGCACCATTGTTGGCGGCAAGAAAGCCGACAAAGACAAAGTCTGGGACGGCGCCGAAGGGTTGGAGTGGACAGTGCCGTCGCCGGCGCCTTACCACACCTTTAGTACACCGCCACAGGTTAAATGACAGAACAGTCCCTAGTCGCTAATCAAAGTAAAGTGGATTAGGGAGAGTGTGGGTAGGAGGTAGAGGTCGATGGCACAGGCACATGTGGGTAAAACGGCGGCAAAATTGGTCGTAGTTGCGGTGGGAATGTTTGCTTTTGCCGTGTACGTCATGCCGCCGCTTTATTATGTGTTTTGCGATATCCTCGGGATCGACGGGCGTGGAGCCTTGGTGGCGGTCGAGCGGAAGGACTCGGTGGTCGATGAGAGCCGTGTAATCCGCGTGACCTTCATGGCGACCAACAATCGGGAAATGCCCTGGGAGTTCAGGCCCAACGATGCCATTCTGGAAGTCCATCCGGGCCAAGTGGTGAATACCAGTTTTTTTGCCAGAAACACGACCGATGAAGCCATGATCTCGCGCGCTATTCCAAGCTTCGTGCCCAGCTCATCGGCCGAGTATTTTCACAAGGTTGAATGTTTTTGTTTTGAAAATCAGCCCTTGGCACCTGGTGAAAGTGTGGATATGGGCTTGCAGTTCTATCTGGATCCGGACTTGCCGAAAAACGTCACGAATATTACAGCCTCCTATACCATTTTCGATATTACGGAGACGGTAAGCCAGCAAAAGCTTAGTCAGCGTTAATCCGCTTACGAATTACGGGTTTGTTTCATTGAGGCGGCGAAGGTCGCCGGTTGCACAACGTGGAGAAAGCACAGAATGGCGACTCAAGGTAGTTACTACGTCCCCGACCATAGCAAGCTTCCGCTGTTTGCCAGCTTGGGCTTGTTTTTAACCGTATTTGGGGCGGCTAACTGGATCAACGGCAACGATGTGGGCATGACCCTGTTTTTTTCCGGCGCCCTCGTCATGGCTGCCGTCTTGTGGACCTGGTTCAGCACCGTTATCAAAGAAAACATGGCGGGCATGAACAGCGCGCAGCTCAAGCGCTCCTACGTGTGGGGAATGGGTTGGTTTATATTTTCCGAAGTCATGTTCTTCGCGGTTTTTTTTGGTGCGCTCTACTATCTGCGCGCGCTATCAGTTCCCTGGCTGGCCGGCGAAGGGGACAGCGCCATGACCAACCAATTGCTGTGGCAGGGCTTTGAGAATGAATGGCCGCTGCTGACCACGCCTGAACAGGCGCGATCCGGCGCGGAGGCCACCCGTTTTATTGGCGCCCGGGAGCCCATGGGCTGGCAGGGCCTACCATTTATCAACACCGTTATACTGCTGACGTCCAGTGTCACTGTGCACTTTGCCCACACCTCGCTAAAGAACGCCAACCGTCGGTGGTTCAACATTTTGCTGGGCGCAACCTGGATACTGGGCGCGATCTTCGTTGTATTGCAGGTGGAAGAATACATTCACGCTTATCAAGACCTTGGCTTGACTCTGGACTCCGGCGTGTACGGCACGACCTTCTTTATGTTGACCGGTTTTCACGGCGCCCATGTAACTCTCGGCACCTTAATGTTGTTTATCATGTGGCTGCGCTCGGTCCTGAAGGGCCATTTTAAACACGATGATGCCTTCGGCTTTGAAGCGGCCAGTTGGTACTGGCACTTCGTGGACGTGGTTTGGGTCGGCCTGTTTATTTTTGTTTACATCCTGGGTTCGTAACGGGTCGAAACGGTGAGTGAGTTCGAATAAAAAAGCAGGCTTTAGCCTGCTTTTTTATCGCTCAGTAACGGCCAGCCCAGGGTGCGGTATTAGTCAGAATGCCGGTGTAAAATCCGTACCAGATGCTGAACAGTAACAGCGCGGCCAGCGTAATGCGAATACCCAGGGCGTAGAGGGTTCGCCTTGAAGGGCTACCCATGTCCTTGAGTAGAAATACCAGCCCGCTACTCAAACTGACCAGTACAGCAACAAATAGCACTACGATGATGATCTTAAGCCACATGCCGGAATCCAGGTTAAAATTGGAATTGATCGCATTCTAACCTACAGCGCAGCCGGAAACGACCGTCAGGGCACTGAACGATGAAGCTCGCGCTAAGTCTTAATCGCCGGGTAACCGCGCTGGCAGTTCTGCTGTTGCCCATCTTGTTGAGCTTGGGCGTCTGGCAATTACAGCGGGCGGAAGAGAAACGGGCCATTGAGACCCGTTACATGGCTCGCCAGCAGCTCTCGCCGCTGACACTCGGCGAGCTGGACAATGTGTCCGATCAGGCCTTCCTGCCGATTCGGCTGGCGGGTCGATTCGATAACCGCCACAGTTTTCTGCTGGACAATCGCACCCGTGAGGGACGGCCTGGCTATGAAGTTTTGACGCCTCTGTTAACCGGCGATGGCCGATGGGTTTTGGTTAACCGTGGTTGGATCAAGGCCAGCCCCATTCGGCAGGACTTGCCGGTAATTCCGCCGATTGAAGCGCGAGTTGAGATAAGCGGGACCGTCTACATACCACCAGATGAACCGTTTTTGCTTGCCGAACAGACCTTCCAGACGGTTGAATGGCCACTAGTGGTCCAGGCTGTCGAAATCGACAAATTCGCGGCCCTGTTGGATCGAGCGCTTTTCCCCCAGGTAATCCGCTTGCGCCAGGGCTCGGCCGGCGCCCTGCAAGTTGGCTGGCAGCCAGTCAACACCCAGCCGCAAAAGCATGTCGCCTACGCCGTGCAATGGTTTGCACTGGCGTTGGGCCTGGCCCTTTGGTTTGTGTTCGCCAATACCAATCTGTGGCAATGGCTTAACGCGGTTCGCCGCGGGCACGGAGGTAATTAATTTGAACAGCGAGTGGTGGACATAGCGTGACGCAACAGGTAGCTTCATCGGGTGGTAGAAAAAACAAGCAGCTTTTGTGGATAATCGCGATTGCGGCGCTGACGACCATTGTGCCCTATATCATGTATTACACCGGGATTGGCATTCCTTCCGGCACCATCAACCAGGGCATTTTGGTGGCGGCCCCGATCGAGCTGAGCGACTTTACTTTTCGCAGCGAAAACATGGAGCGCTGGGATCTTGCCGAGCAGGCACCCAAGTTTCGGCTGGTAATCCCCGTGTTGGGCACATGCGAGGAACTCTGCCTGGATTCGCTGTATGTCACCAGGCAGGTGCACATTCGCTTGTCCGACAAAAAAGATCAGGTAGAGCGGCTGTACGTACAATTGGGCGAGGCGGATGACGACGCTTTCAGGCAGTTCCTTGCCGCCGAGCACCCTAACCTGACTTACCTCGAGGGTGACTACCGTGAGTGGCGGGCAGCGCTGGGTGATCAACCGGAGTTGTCTGCCGGGTTTGACGGCGCGGAATATTATTTATTGCATCGCTACGGCGCTCTGGTCATGGCCTACAATGAAGATCACCATGGCAATCAACTGCTGGATGACTTGGAATTTTTGATCAAGACGTCAAACTAGGCTTCAAACCAAGCCGGGAAACCCGCGCCATATGACCAAACACGAATTAGCCATGCTCACCCGCGCCAGTTGGCGGGACTATCTGGAAATGTGCAAACCAACGGTGGTTGCACTGATGATCCTGACTTCCGTGATAGGCATGCTGTTGGCGGTACCGGGCATGGTGCCCTTGGATGTATTGGTGCTGGGCAATCTGGGCATCGCGCTCTGTGCCGGCTCCGCGGCCACGATCAATCATCTGGTGGATCGCCACGTGGACCAGCAAATGGCGCGCACCCACAACCGTCCCCTGGCCAAGGGCCGCATTGAACCGGTTCAGGCCATAGTCTTCGCGCTAATCACCGGTTTGCTGGGCATGACCATATTGCTGGTATTTATCAATGCGCTGACCGCTTGGCTAACCCTGGCTTCACTGGTGGGATATGCCTTTATCTATACCATGTACCTGAAGCGGGCCACGCCGCAAAACATTGTTATCGGCGGTCTGGCCGGCGCGGCGCCCCCGTTGCTGGGTTGGACGGCGGTCACCGGGGAAATCAGCGGCCATTCGCTATTGCTGGTGCTGATTATTTTTGCCTGGACGCCGCCCCACTTTTGGGCCCTGGCGGTACATCGCAAAGCGGAATACGCCAAGGCGGACATCCCGATGCTGCCGGTGACTCACGGGGTACGCTATACCAAGATTCACATTTTTCTCTACACCTTGATCATGTTCGCCGTCACCCTGCTACCCTATGCAACCGGCATGTTGAACTGGTTGTATCTGCTGGGCGCCGTGGTCCTGGGCCTGGGTTTTATTTACTGGTCATTGGTAATGCTGTTGACCGAACGTCCCGGCGCTGGCATGGACACATTCAAGTACTCTATTGTTTATCTGATGGCCCTGTTTGTGGTGATGCTGCTGGATCACTACCTGCTGCCGGCCCAATCCCTGCCCATTTCCTAAAACCCTCAGTGACGATTATGGATAAAACCAAGCGCGGCATTTTAAAAACCGTTCTTATTGTGCTTGCACTCATTGCCGTGGTGCTTACTGCCTTTGTGTACACCATGACATCGCCGCGCATCATGTCGGTGAAGGAGTTGGTTAACAACGGGGCCGTGACATTTGAACAGCCCCGGCCAATTGATGACTTCGAGCTGATTGCGCACACAGGTGAAACTTTTTCCAAGGCCGATTTCGAAGGTCAATGGACATTGTTATTTTTTGGCTTCGCCCATTGCCACGGCTTCTGCCCCGCCACCCTGGCTATCTTGGATTCCACTTATGGACAACTGGAAGAAAAGATTCGCGAGCAAACGCAAGTGGTGATGGTAACGGTGGATCCCTCGCGGGATACGCCGGAAGCGCTCGCGGATTACGTGCCGAATTTCAATAGCAACTTTATCGGATTGTCGGGTGAGTTTCTGCAAATCAAATTGCTGGCCAACCAGCTTTATATCCCTTTCCAGAAGCCACCCAATGCCGATGAGCACTACCAGGTCGCCCATGGAGAAAACATCGTGCTGATAAATCCACAGGGCCAATACCACGGCTACTTCAACCCACCCTACACTCTGGCGCGCTTGAAGGCGACCTACCAATCCATTGTGTTAAGCAATTAGGTTGGGGTGATCGCTCGTTACACTATCGAACGGTTCAGTGGGGGTGCTTCAGCAGGGAGAGCAGAAACAAGCCGCTGGCTACCAACACCACGGAAGGACCCGCCGGTGTGTCCCAGTAAAACGACAGCGCCAATCCACCAACGACTGCAATGCTGGCAACAACGCTTGCAAAAACCGCCATCTGTTCCGGCGTTCGCGCCAATCGGCGGCTGGCCGCTGCCGGGATTATCAACAACGCGGTAATCAGTAAAACGCCGACCGCCTTCATGGCGATGGCAATCACCAGCGCCATGATCAGCATCAACACGGTTCGCACAAATCCCACATTGACGCCGTCTACATGGGCGAGTTCTTCATGCACGGTCACGGTCAGCAGACGTTGCCAGTACACGGCCAACAATAGCAGCACTATGCCGCCTACCGCGAAAATGGTAACGACATCGCTATTCGATACCGCCAGCAAATCGCCAAACAGATAGCTGTATAAATCGACGCGATCGGTGCTCAGTACCGAAACAGCCACCAGCCCCAAGGCCAGGCTCGAATGGGCGAGAATGCCCAGCAATGTATCGGTTGCCAGGGTCTGGTTGTACTGGAGCATGACAAAGAAAACCGCCAGACTCGCACAGATTATGACAACGGCAACGTTCACGTTGATGGATAATGCCAACCCCAGGGCCACGCCCAACAGCGCGGAGTGGGCCAAGGTATCCCCCAAGTAGGCCATCCGCCGCCACACCACAAAAGAACCCAGGGGTCCGGCTACCATGGCCACCCCCAGCCCGGCGAGAATCGCGTTCAACAAAAATTCCGGCAACAGCGTCATTTTGTCACCGGCGGTGTCGAGGTGTCGTGCGAGTGATCGTGATGGTGCGTGTAAACTGCGACACCGGCCGCTTTGACTTCCCCGAAAAGCTGCAAGAATTCCGGATTATTGCTGACGCTGTCGGGGCTGCCCTCGCAACACACATGCCGATTCAAGCAAACCACGCGATTGGTCGCCGCCATCACCAGGTGTAAATCGTGGGAGACCATTAGAATTCCGCAGCCCGTTTCTTCCTTGATCTGGTGAATCAATTGGTAAAGAGTTGCCTGTCCCGACACATCGACACCCTGTACCGGTTCATCGAGCACCAGCACTTGGGGGTTGCAGTAAAGCGCCCTGGCCAATAACACGCGCTGGAGCTCCCCACCGGACAAGGCCTGAACCGCTTGATGCCGCAAATGAGCTGTTCCGGTCCAATCCAAACAGCGTTGCAGTTGCGAGGCGTCTTTTCCCAGCAAAGAAAGGAACCGTTCCACCGTCAGAGGCAGGCTGGGGTCGATGGCGATTCGCTGGGGCATGTAGCCGATGCGCAGATCATTCGGTCGCCGCACCGTGCCGCGATCAGGCTTCAGCAGTCCCAGGATGACCCGAATCAGGGTGGTTTTCCCGGCGCCATTAGGGCCGATTAGGGTCACTGCTTCGCCGGCGCTTATGGATAAACTGGCGTCTTCCAGTAAAATGCGACCGCCGCGCCGCAGGTAAATATGCTCCGCGGCTATCAGGGGCATTGTCATCAGAGGCATTGTCACTTCGCGCAATCCTTGCAGGTGGGACAGAGCCCGACAATTTCCACAGACTGTTCCTCCGCCGTAAACCCGGCGACCGCCGCGGTTTTCGCCAGGGCCGCGTCGAGTTCTCCGCTGCCACATTCCACCGCCACCTCGCAGTGGCGGCAGATCAAAAAACGACTTTGGTGATGGCTGCCCGGTTCCGAGCAGCCGACAAAGGCGTTCAGGGAATGGATTTTATGAATCAAGGCTTGTTCGCTGAGAAACTCCAGCGCTCGATACACCGTGGGTGGTGCCACGGGTTTGGTGGTGGCGCTGGATAGCATTTCCATCAGCGGGTAAGCCCCGAGCGGTTTGTGGCTTTGCCAGACAAGCCTGAGAACCTGCTCCCGCTGGAGGGTTAATCGCACACCCCGCTCGATGCAGAGCGCGCGAGCGGAAGCTAGGGCCGTGTCGATACAGCGCTGGTGGTTGTGGCGTTGGTACGCGAGAGGAGTCATGTGCGCATCGAGGGTAAACGTTATGTTATTATATAACATCGCCCATCAGGATTCACCTCCATGACTGCCTTTCCCTGCCTCCGGGCTCTAGCGTGCGCATTGCTAGTGAGCGCTTGCATACTTCAAGATTCGCACGCCCAAACCGCTTCCTTGCCAGAGAACGATATGCGCGTCGTGGCGAGCATTAAGCCCCTGGCACTGATTGCAGAGGATCTGTTGGGTGAATTGGGAGAAGTCCAGGTCCTGATCCGCGGTGCCGCCTCGCCGCATGATTACGCGCTGCGCGCATCCGACATTCGCCGACTGCATAATGCGGATTTGATAATTTGGATGGGCCCCGAGCTGGAGCGCTTTCTGGAAAAACCCCTGGCCGGTCTCCCCCCGGAGCAGGTACTTACGTTGGGATCCTCCGCCTCCGGGGATTTGCACCAATGGCTGGATCCGGATCTGGCGCAAACCATGGCACGCGCGATAACCCGCCGTTTGCTGCAGCTATACCCGGCCGCGCATAGCCTACTGGAACAGCGGCTGGCCGCTGTGCTGGCCGATTACGAGCAATTGAACGAGGAGCTGGAGAGAATGCTGGCCTCGGTCAGAGAACGGGGCTTCGTAGTTGAACATCAAGGTTATGACTATTTTGTTCGCGCCTATCGACTGAACCAGTTGGGTTGGATCTCTGCGGGCCCGGAACAACCTCCAGGCGTGCGGCATTTGTATCAACTGGAAAAGAAGCTCCGCGAACGTAGCGGCGAAGAACGAGCGCGCTGCTTGTTCATCGAACATGCGCACCAGTCCGACACGGCACACAATCTGGCGGAACAACTAAATCTAGAGCTTCGCGCCTTGGATATACTCGGGCAGCTGGCTGACAGCTACGCGGAGTTGATGCGCAATCTAGCCGAGGATGTGGTCGACTGTCTGGCGTGAGGCCTATAACCCTGGGTATCGGCGGGACCGTGAATGCCTTTAGCGACCAGCGAACTTCGTTGTTGTTCGTCCAGTTCGGAAGTGAAGGCGGCAAAGTAGGTCTGGATAACCTTGTGATCAGAGCTGGCAGAACTGCGCAGTAGCTCGATCATCGCCGATTCGTCGGACAGCTTGTGGCGAATCCCGGTAATACAGCGAACCTGGCTGGCGAGTTGTTGCAAGCGATAGACACCGGACTGTGAAAAAATGATCTTTTCCAAAACGATTCCCCTTCCTGACGGATTAATACTCGATGCGCTCCGCTTATACGGACGAGCGCCTCAGGTGGATGCCTGATTGAGTGTATATCAATCAATGAAAATGGCAGGGTATGAGTTAATTTTTGTTGTGAAACTGTGAAGAAAGTCGAATCCCGAAACCTTTCCCGGTTTGTAGTCGGCGCCGAGGTTTGCTAGCTATTCTTGTGCCATGGAAATATGCGGGTGTGTAAGCACTCGCTTTCAACAAAAAATCCAACACTGTCGCGCGAGAACGGTAAGATAGGCCCTTTCACGCATCATCACATTAGATCGAATATGAACTCAGCAACAGTACCCCTGGTGTTGGTGGATGGATCCTCCTACCTCTACCGTGCCTACCACGCCATGCAGAGCAAAAATCTTCGCACCCGGGATGGCCGGGCCACCGGCGCCATTCTGGTGGTGACCAACATGCTGCGGCGCCTGCAAAAGGACTATCCCAATAGCCAAATTGCCGTGGTATTTGATGCGAAGGGCAAAACATTTCGCGACGAAATCTTCGCCGAATACAAATCCCACCGACCCCCAATGCCAGATGAATTGCGCAGCCAGGTCCAGGCGGTGCATGACCTTATCTGCGCCATGGGCCTGCCGCTGTTGATTATTGAGGGCGTGGAAGCGGATGACGTGATCGGCACCCTGGCCTGTCAGGCGACGCGAGAAGGCCACCACGTGCTGATTTCCACTGGCGACAAGGACATGGCCCAGCTGGTTAGCCCCCATGTAACGCTGGTCAATACCATGAACGATACCGTTATGGACCGGCAGGGAGTCATTGACAAATTCGGCATCCCGCCCGAACGGGTGATCGACTTTCTCGCGCTGATGGGCGACAAGTCCGACAATATTCCCGGAGTGCCCGGCGTCGGTGAAAAGACCGCGGTTGGGCTGGTCCAGGCGCTCGGCGGCCTGGATGATATCTACCACAACCTCGACGCCGTGGCCGAATTGCCCCTGCGCGGGGCCAAGAGCCTGCCGGACAAGTTGCGTGAACATAAGGATCAAGCCTACCTGTCCTACCGCCTGGCGACCATCAAGACCGATGTCGAATTGGACATGGCCCCGGCCGACCTGCTGGTTAATCCCGCGAACCACAGCAAACTGATCGAATTGTGCGAGCTCTACGAACTGAAACAATGGCTCGTGGAGTTGAGTGGTGAGGAGGCCCGCGCCGCTCACAGTCTGGACAAGGACAAGGTCCATTATCAAACCATCCTCGATGAGGCGGCGCTGGAAAAGTGGTTGGCGCGTCTGGAAGCGGCGCCCGTGTTTGCCTTCGACACTGAAACCACCAGCCTCAATTATATGGAGGCACGACTGGTCGGCCTGTCGTTTGCCGTGCAAACCGGAGAAGCGGCCTACGTGCCCGTCGCGCACGACTACGAAGGCGCGCCGCAACAACTCGCGTTGGACAAAGTATTGGCGCGGTTCAAACCCCTGTTGGAAAATCCGGTGCAGCTCAAGCTCGGCCAGAACCTGAAATACGACAAGAATATATTGGCCAATCACGGCATCAACCTACAGGGCATTGCCTACGACACAATGCTCGAATCCTACGTCCTCAATTCCACCGCCAGCCGCCACGACATGGACACGCTGGCCAACCGCCACCTCAGCTACAACACAGTTCGTTTTGAAGAGATCGCGGGAAAAGGCGCCAAGCAGCTGACCTTCAATGCGATTCCGCTGGAACTGGCCGCGCCTTACGCGGCGGAAGACGCCGATATCGCGTTGCGATTGCACGAGACCCTGTGGCCGCAGTTGGAAGCAATTGACCCTTTGCGCCAAGTTTTCGAGCGTTTGGAAATACCGCTGGTGCCGGTGCTGTCGCGCATCGAACGTTGCGGTGCGCTGCTCAATTGCGCGGCACTGGAAAAGCAGAGTCAGGAAATCGCCGAAAAGCTGTGCCAAATCGAAGAAGAAGCTTGCGATATGGCCGGGGAGGTTTTCAATCTTAGTTCGCCGAAACAACTTTGTGCGGTGTTATTCGAAAAACTAAAACTTCCAATCCTGAAAAAAACGCCCAAGGGAGCGCCGTCCACCGCCGAAGAAGTCTTGCAGGAGTTGGCCTTGGATTATCCCCTACCGCAGTTGATCATGAACTTCCGCGGCCTGTTCAAGTTAAAGTCCACCTATACCGACAAATTGCCGCAGATGATAAACGCCGAAACCGGACGCTTGCATACCTCCTATCACCAAGCGGTAACAGCGACGGGTCGTTTGTCGTCTTCCGATCCCAACCTGCAAAACATTCCCATTCGCACGGAAGAAGGACGCCGAATTCGACAGGCATTTGTCGCCCCGTCCGGCTGCAAGATTGTCGCCGCCGATTACTCGCAAATTGAATTGCGTATCATGGCGCACCTGTCGCGGGACGAAGGTCTATTGCGGGCGTTTTCCGAGGGGCTCGACGTTCATCAGGCGACTGCGGCCGAAGTGTTTGGTGTGGCGCTCGATCAAGTGACCACGGAGCAGCGCCGTAGCGCCAAAGCCATTAACTTTGGCCTTATTTACGGCATGTCCGCTTTTGGCCTTGCCCGCCAATTACGCATCGGGCGCAAGGAAGCTCAACAATATATTGATCTTTATTTCGAGCGTTATCCCGGTGTGCGTCGCTACATGGACAATACGCGGGCCCTTGCTCGGGAACAGGGCTACGTTCAAACCATTATGGGGCGACGTTTGTACCTGCCGGAAATCAATGATCGCAACGGCATGCGCCGGCAGGCCGCTGAGCGCACGGCAATCAACGCGCCAATGCAGGGCAGTGCCGCGGACATTATCAAGCAGGCAATGATCGCGGTGGATAATTGGATACACAATGAGAAAGTGCCGGCCAATATGATTCTGCAAGTACATGACGAATTGGTACTGGAAGTGGAAGCCGGAGCGGTAGAACAGGTGAGCCAAACCCTATGTGAGCTGATGGGAAGCGCGGCGGAGTTGGCTGTGCCCCTGGTGGTGGAGGCGGGCAGTGGCAACAATTGGGACGAGGCGCACTGAACTGCGCGACAGCGCTAGCAGGTCGCTGGTGAATCGTGATTGGATGCACAAATCCGTCATCCCCTCGTCGAGAACTTTTTCTCGCTAAGCTAATCTTAACCGTACCAATTTGATTGGTGTCTTACTCTCCTATTAGCTGGCTTTATAAGCCGAACCTTGCTTAGCACAAACCGATAGCAAAGTAGCCCCGGTCTTAACACTGGGGCTTTTTTTGCCCTGGATTTTTGCTGGCGGTCGGGAACATTCGGTCGGCTAACCAGTCTCACTTGACGTACTGAAGCATATGCCCAATGTGTTTCAGTAAAACTTCCAGTGCTCGGCCCCAAGAGTACTGGTTTTTGGACCCGATAGTTGCCCCAAGCTGTCGGGTTTTTTTTGTCTTTTTTTGCGCTACGGCAGACCAATTGCGCTATGTCACACCAGAGAGCGTCGGCGCGCGGCTCTGTCGCAACGGTTTGAGTTAGCTGCCCGCTTGATTGGCATCTGCGCATTCCGCATCCGTCAGCCAGCCGTTGAGCCTAACCACCAGCTCATCCAGACCTTGCTTTTTCAAGGAAGAAAAGGCCTGGGCACTTACCAGGTCATCCACCCCCGCCTCCTGCAAATGATGGCGCAGTTTTAGTAGCGTGCTGTTACGCTGACCGGCCTTCAGTTTATCGGCCTTGGTGAGCAGGATATGCACCGGCATCTCCACCTGTATAGCCCAATTGAGCATTTTGGTATCGTATTCCTGGAGCGGATGACGAATATCCATGAGCAGCACCAAGCCGCGCAGGCTTTGCCGCTTTTCCAGGTACTCCAATAGGTGTTTTTGCCATCGTTCCTTGATCGCGCGCGGCACCTTGGCGTAACCGTAGCCCGGCAGGTCGACTAGGCGCCGCCCTGCGTCAAGGTCGAAAAAATTGATCAGCTGGGTCCGTCCGGGGGTTTTGCTGGTTCGTGCCAGCTTGTTGTTGCCAGTCAGGGAGTTAATGGCGCTGGACTTCCCGGCATTAGAGCGACCCGCGAAGGCCACTTCCGCCCCGCTGTCGGGCGGGCATTCGGCAACACTGGGCGCGCTTTGGCTGAACTGGGCGCGTTGGAAGTCGATCACGGGTTGCACCTGTGGTAATGACGGGACCCCGCCGGGATCCACTGGGATGGCGAGGCGTATTCTACCCGTTTAATCGTCGTTCGGGGCCGGATGGCGCTCGGTTAGTATATTGGAGTGGTTAGTATATAATGTGCGGCCTTTGCCGCCGCCGGGGTTCCGGCAGGCAGTCCGGCACCGCTTTGCACATCACAGACACTTTGCCACATCACAGATCAGTATGGATTTCACATGAAGAATTTCACCAAACCGGCGGCTATTTTACTGGGGCTATCACTTTTGGTATCGATGTCCGCGCTCACTCAGGCCCAGGGAGACGCCGAGGCAGGCGCTGAAAAAACGGCGATCTGCGCCGCCTGCCACGGCTCGGACGGTAACAGCAGTGTCGCCCTCTACCCCAAACTAGCGGGTCTGGGGGAAAAGTACCTGTATAAGCAGCTTGAGGAGATTAAAAGTGGCATTCGGCCGGTCCCGGAGATGACCGGAATGTTGAACGGCATGTCCGAGCAGGATTTGCACGACCTGGCTGCGTATTATGCCAATCAGTCCATGCTGTTGTCGGGTGCCGAGGACATAGAGGTACAGCTCAACAGTGGTGATACCACCAAAGCCTTGGCTCTCGGGGAAACCCTGTACCGCTTCGGCAATCCCGAAACCAGTGTGCCCTCCTGCAGTGCCTGCCACTCACCCACCGGCGCGGGCAATGCACCTGCCGGCTATCCGCGTGTGGGCGGGCAATTCGCGGACTATATTGCCAAACAGCTACGGGATTTCCGCGTCGGCGATCGGGTGAACGATGAAAATCTGGTCATGCGGCAAGTGGCCGAACACATGAGCGACGCGGAAATCACCGCTGTGGCCAACTATATCGCCGGCCTGCACGTGGGTGAGCGGAACCCAGCGGCGCCCTAATGGTCTTTTATCGGGATTGCCTGCCGGCTGCGGCGCTTCGCCGGCCCGCTCCGCCCGGACCCTCGAATTACGCACGTGCCACAAGCAAGCGCCGCCACCAGAGGTTGTTTATGCGAATTCTCCCTGCGGCAGCGGCGGTCATCGCCCTGCTCCTCGGCCTTGCCGCCCACGCACAGGAAAACCCCCAGTCCACGCCTGTCTATCGGGAGGGCGTGCACTACACGGAACTGGCCGAGCCCGTGGCGGTGGAGGTGCCCAACAAAATCGAAGTGACCGAAGTCTTTTGGTACGGCTGTGGTCACTGCTTTCAATTTGAACCTCGTGTGTTGAAATGGAAGGAAGATCTGCCGGAAGATGTAAACTTCGTGCAAATACCCGCCATATGGAGTCGGCCGATGGAAGCTCACGCCCGCGCCTATTACACAGCGGCGCAGTTGGGTATTCTGGACCAGGTTCATCAGGCGGTCTACAACGCGCTACACATAGACCGGAACCCATTGAACAACCCTGAAGCGGTAGCCGCGCTGTTTGCCGATTTTGGGGCGGACGAAGCAAAGGCCGTGGAAGTTTTTAACTCCTCGCAAGTCACAGCGTTGCTCCGGGAAGCCGACGCCAAAGCGCGGGGCTACCAAATCACCGGTACGCCACAGCTCGTCGTCAACGGCCGTTATCGAATTGAAGCCAGTCAGCAAGTACCACAGAGCGAAATGTTTAACGTGGTCGACTTTCTGGTGGAACGAGTCCGTGCGGAAAAATAGCGGGTAGGAACGATAGCAGTTACGAACAATACTGGGTATGAACTATGAAACGATTAAACACATTGGCATTTATCCTCGTCGGATGGCTGGCATTCGCAATGTCGGCATTCACTGCTGGACCTTTCGTCGAGGGAAAACACTACAGCCGTCTCGACAATGCGGTTCCAGTCCGCGACAACGGCAAAATAGAAGTTGCCGAAATCTTCTCCTATGCCTGCGGCCACTGCTTCACGTTTGAAGCAGTAGTTCAAGATTGGAAGAAAGTCCTTCCCGACGACGTGAACTTTGTCCGATTGCATGTCACGTGGGATCGGATGACGAAAAATCTGGCGCGCGCGCTGTACACGGCGCAAGCACTGGATGTGATGGATGAGGTCCACCCGGGACTGTTTCGCGCTCTTCACATGGAGCGCAAGCCGCTCCAGAGCAAGGAACAGATCGGGCAGGTATTCGCAAAGCAGCGCGTCGACATGGAGCTGTTCAACAAAACCTTCGACTCCTTCGGCATTACCAGCCAGGTAAACCAGGCGGAATCAAAGATTGCCGGCGCGCGCGTTTCCAGCACCCCGACCCTCCTGGTTGATGGGCGCTATGTCATCAATGCCAGCGTTGAAGTAAACCACGAAACCATGCTCGAGATAGCCGATTATCTGGTCGAGCAAGTCCGTCAGCAGCGCGGTAATTAATCTGGCTATAACCTTCGCGACTACCTACTCGCAGGATGCCTTGGCTGGGCGGTGGGAGAGGCGGTGAAGACAATTCACACGTTTTGAGCTATATCGTGGAACTGACGCCCCCAGGGGCAAGACCGCGGCCTTGCATTGGGACAGTGGTTTTAAACCAGATCCGACCCGCCTTGGCCATTGCCAAAGACAACTATGATTTAACCTTGAGTAAAATGCGCTTATAATGGCGCTTTTTCGACCCAGTCGGGTTGTACGCAGAAAACAAGAGAGGGTTTTACAGTGGAGCAATTGAAACGAGTATTAGCAGGTCTTGCCATAGGGACGCTACTGGGAGCCGCGGCTGTTGCCGTCGCCGATCAGCGTACCGACGCCATCGCGGAGCGACTGCGGCCGGTCGGCGAAATCTGCATGGCGGGTGATGAGTGCACGGGCGGGGCTACCACTGTGGTAGCGGCGAGCGAAGCGCGAGACCCGGCCGAAATTTATCAAGCCACCTGCGGAACCTGCCATAACACCGGAGTTGGTGGGGCACCGAAGCCCGGCGATGCGGCAGCATGGGAGCCCCGCTTGGAAAAAGGCATGGAAACGGTATTTGAAAACGCCTGGAACGGCATCAATGCCATGCCCGCTAAAGGCATCTGCATGAACTGTACCGAAGAGGAAATGCGGGCAACCATCGACTACATGATTGAGGGTATTTAGGGCTAGCTTCTGAGTGAGCCCCAGGGGGCCCGGCACGATCCATAAAGCTGGAGCTTGACCGGGCTCAATTTGCGGTGTGCCGCTAAGCCAATAGATCGCGTAAGCTTGCCAGTGTCTCGCTGCCTTTTTCCTGATTTTGTTCCGGCGACACCCCGTCAACAAAGCCTTCCCTCGCCAAGTCTTCCTGAGGCAATTCATCAAGAAAACGACTTGGCGTGGTATCGACGATCTCACCAAACTGCCTGCGCTTTGCGGCCAGGGTAAGTGTTAGTGTTCGTTGGGCGCGGGTAATGCCCACATAGGCCAATCGTCTCTCCTCTTCTACGTCGCCTTGGACAATACTGTTCGCATGGGGAAGAATATTTTCCTCAACCCCCAGAATAAATACGTGAGGAAATTCCAAACCTTTCGCCGCGTGCAAGGTCATTAACTGAACCTTGTCGCTGAGGTCCTCCTCCTCCTGGCGGTCTAGCAGATCCTGTAACACCAGTTTGGCAATGGCTCCCTGCAAATCAAGGTTGGTGTCGTCATCTTTCTCAAGCATGGTTTTAATCGACCCGAGCAGAAAATGCACATTGTCCATCCGCTTTTCCGCCACCTTGGCGCTGCTGGCGTTTTGGTGCAGCCAGCCTTCGTAATCGATATCGTCCACCAGCTCGCGCAATACACGAATGGGATCGTGGTCGATGCAAGCTTGCCGGGTGTAATCCATGGTGGCCACGAACTTTTGCAGACGTTGCAGGGCACCGGGGGATAATTGTTGTTGCAGCCCAATTTCGCCGATTGCCGAGTACAAACTGATTTCCCGTTGACTCGCGTAGTGTCCCAGAGCTTGTAGCGTCGAGGTACCAATCTGACGCCGGGGTGTGTTAATTATCCGCAGGAAGGCGTTGTCGTCGTCGGGATTAACCAGTAACCGCAGATAAGCCATCATGTCCTTGATTTCGCTGCGCGCAAAAAACGAGGTACCGCCACTGATATTGTAGGGTATCTGGTGCTGTTGCAATTTAAGCTCTAGCAGCTTGGCCTGGTGGTTGCCGCGATACAAAACCGCAAAATCACGAAACTTCATTCCGCGACCTATCCGCTGGTGCAAAATCTCCGTCGCAACTCGTTCCGCTTCGGCATCGTCGTTGGCGCAGCGCAGCACGCGGATCGGTTCCCCAGCTCCCAACTCGCTCCACAGGGCTTTTTCAAACACATGGGGGTTAAAACTAATTAGGTGATTAGCCGCCTTCAGCACCCGGCCGGTGGAGCGATAATTCTGCTCCAGCTTGATCACGCTTAGATTCGGGAAATCGTCTTGCAACTGAGCAAGGTTTTGCGGGTTGGCGCCGCGCCAGGCATAGATGGATTGATCATCGTCGCCCACCACGGTGAGGGAGTTGCGGTCGCCGACCAATTGTTTGACAAGGCGATACTGACTGTTGTTGGTATCCTGGTATTCGTCCACCAGTAAATAGCGTAGCTTGTGCTGCCAGCGAGCAAGTGTGTCGGGCTCACGCTGAAAGAGTTGCACCGGCAGCGCTATTAAGTCGTCGAAGTCCAATGCATTGTAGGCCGTCAAAGCCTGGTGATAGCCTTGATAAATGCGGGCAAAAACCTCCTCGCCGCCGCTGTGCGCTGATTGCAACGCAATTTCGGGGACTATTAAGTCGTTTTTCCACCGCGATAGTTGCGCCTGAATACGATCCAGATGATCGCTGTCGGCATCTTCGTGCTTGAGCATGATTTCCTTCAGTACCGCACGGGCGTCTTCGCCGTCAAATATGGAGAACCCCGCTTTATAGTCAAGTCGCTTGTATTCGCTGCGAATAATGCGCAGTCCCAGGTTGTGAAATGTCGAAACGATGAGCCCCTTTGCCGCGTTGCCCTTGACCAGCTTGGCGGCCCGCTCTTTCATCTCTCTCGCCGCCTTGTTGGTGAATGTGACCGCGGCAATGTGACGCGCTGGAATCCCGCAAGAGTTAATCAGGTAGGCGATTTTGTGGGTAATAACGCTGGTTTTGCCGCTACCCGCGCCAGCCAACACGAGGCAAGGGCCATCAATATAGCGAACCGCGCGATGCTGGGGAGAGTTGAGTCGAGTCACAAACTGCTACAACAGGTGGATGCTTCGGATACTGGCCCGCAATTGTAGCAGACCCCGGGGCAGGCCGGCGGACATGTGGTCTGGCACCGGTTCGGCTGGCCCTTGCGGACTGTCGCTCGACCGCTGATCCGAAAGTTAACACCTCGCCTTGGGACGTGTATTATACGCGGACCAGATTCCCCGTCGCGAGCGTTCCCAGCGCTACTAGCAGCTCCTATGATGGGTTACTTTCTGATCAGCCAGTCCCCGGTTCCGTGACGGCTTTTGATCCATCGGCCGGCCAGCTACCGGTTGCAGACCGGCTCGGGATGGACATGATAGCAAGTTAGCTGGCAACTCCCGGGCTGGCGGGAGCCATGGTTCAGAGCATTGTCATACACGCGGGTGATACATTGGAATTGGTCACAGTCATAACAGCTAATTACAACGGCAGGCAATATATTGCCAGGGCGATAGAAAGCGTTCTCAATCAGACCTATCAGAATATCGAATATTTCATCGTCGATGACGGTTCCACTGACGATTCCGCCGAGATCATCAAGCAGTTTGGCCGCAAGGATAGTCGTATCAAGGCTCTCTTCTTGCCGAATAATCGGGGCGTGGCCCAGGCGCGCAACGCGGGCATCGAAAACTCAACGGGAGAGTATATTACCTTTCTTGATGCGGACGACATCTGGGCGCCAGAAAAAATTGAAAAACAGGTGGCCGTGTTTCGTCAACGACCAAAGGCGGGGCTGGTAGTCACCGACGCGGCACTTATCGACGAAAACGACCAGATCATCAACAACAAAAAAAACCGGAAAAAAGCCAAGGAAGGTGCAGTCAGTTTGTATGACTACATCTCTGGCAAGTGCCATTTGTCCATCAACGCCATGACGCGTCGGGAATGCCTTCAGACAAGTGGTCTGTTCAATCCCGCCTACATCATTGGTGAAGACTACGAATTATGGATGCGAATTACCCGAGAATACGAATATTACTACTTGAAACAACCTTTGCATTGCTACCGAATTCACGCCGACAATGCGACTCGGGACAAGCTGTTTAACCGCCAATCCAAAATAAAAATTCTCGAAGAGATGGTGGATAACAACCCCGAGCTGCTGCATGAACTGGGTCGGGGCTTCAACGTCATCATGCAGCGCAAGTACAATTCACTTGGCAAGGCGTACTACTTCGCCGACCGTTCTACGGAAGCGGAGGAGTGTTTTCGCAAGACTCTCGATATGCGGGGCAGTATTTTGCAGCGGCTAAAGGCGCGGTTTTGGTGCTTGGTGTTAAAATCCAGGCAGTCGAGCCCCGCATTGTAGGCCATTAAGTAATGGCCCCGACTTTGGTTAACGGCAAAAGCTTTACATTCTAAAAGCGAACTGATTGAGCGACAAACGTTCTCAGCATTAGCTAGATTAGCAATCCTTGCTAACAAAGAAAAAAATCGCAATACCATTAATGGGAGTACCGCGATGAAAACTTCTACTCGTAAAACTGACTTCAGCCCCGTTTTCGCCTCGGTGGGCCGGTCGGTTATCGCGCTGTGCGTAATATGTGTGGCGCAATTGTCCATGGCGCAGTTGTCATCCGCGCCGCAAATGCAATCAGAGGAACTACGCATCACTTATATTCGTCCCGATGTGGATTTGCGCGACTACAATCAGTTCGTACTAAAATCGCTGGATTTGGAGGATACCCGGATTATTCCCCCGCCGTGGGCGGAAGGCGAGGATGCGGATCCTCGTACATGGCAATTGAGCGATGGTAATCGAGAGTTTCTAAAGGCTGCTTTCCAAAGCGCCATGGGTAGTGGCTTGGAGGAAAGCGGCGAGTTCAACGTGGTTGATCAAGCCTTCCGCGGTAGTTTACAACTGGAAATCAAGCTCGTCAGTCTGGCGCCCTACGCCCGACGCGGGGAGCAGGTGACGACCAAAGGCTATGGTGAATTGGCCTTCGAAGCCGCCCTGCGAGATGCGCGCAGTGGCGAATTGCTGGCGCTTTTTGAGGGTACCCAGCAGGTCGGGAAGGAGTATCAGGAGAACACCGACTTCAACAAGGGCCACAACTTCGCGTCCCTGTTCCGGCAGTGGGGACGTAACGTCAGCGAGCGCATGAGCGCCGTCCACGAAATGAAGTAGTGTTCACCGGGCTCCCTCGGCAGGGGGGCTCCGCCGTTAACACAATTAGCCCCTGGTTTATTTTGTTTGACTCCAGGGAAAACCCCTATATACTGCCCTCAGCTTGAAAGTACGCCCTTGTTTATGCACAACCCTCTCGACGCCTAGTCTTCGTCCGGTTCCCCATAAGTAAGTCTCAGCAAAACTTCCAGCACATTTGTTATTGAAACTCGACCTCGTCAGAGGTTTCCATTACTTTTTGAAAGAACAGGATATGACTATGGCTACAGTTACCGGTACCGTTAAATGGTTCAACGAATCCAAAGGCTTTGGCTTTATCGAGCAGGATTCCGGCCCCGACGTTTTTGCCCACTTCAGCGCCATTACTGGCGACGGATTCAAAACACTGGCTGAAGGCCAGCGTGTTGAATTCACTGTCACCCAAGGCCAGAAAGGCCCCCAGGCAGAGAACATCGTCGCCGTTTAACGACGCACAAACATAGCCCGTTGCTGGAGCAAGGCGCGGGTCGTCTCAACACCATGTTGAGCTGGAAAGGCAAGGCCCCATTGGGACCTTGCCTTTTTTTAGGGGAGCCGCATGGGTCTCTCCCGAAATAATCGCCACTCTTTACACCAGGGCGCCGGTTGGGGACTTGCGTCGGTCCAGTGTCCGGTAGCTAAGCGCCTCGGTCAGGTTGCGAGTGCTCACTTCGGGCGCAGCCTCCATATCCGCCAAGGTCCGCGCCACCCGCAGGGTACGATGATAGGCCCTTGCCGACAGGCCCAGGTTCTCCATCGCCGTCTCCAACAGCTCCTGTTGCCCTTCATCCAACCAACAGACTCTTTCCAGCTCCCTGCCACTGAGGCGACTATTACTCTTATCTTGCCGGCTGCGTTGGCGTTCGCGGCAGGCCATTACCCGTGCTCGGATGGCGGTCGAGCTTTCACCTTCTGAAGCTTCCTGAAAACGGCGTGTATTCACCGCGTTTACTGGCACGTGCAAATCAAAGCGGTCCAGCAAGGGACCGGATATTCGGCGCCGATAGCGCAATATTTGGTTCGGCGAGCAGTGGCAGCGGTCGTCCCCCGCACCCAAATAGCCGCATGGACAGGGATTCATGGCGGCAACCAGCTGAAAGCGCGCGGGAAAGGCTACCTGGGCATTGGCACGGGAAATACAAATTTCCCCCGACTCCAGTGGTTCGCGGAGCACTTCCAACACCTGGCGTTGAAATTCCGGTAGTTCGTCGAGAAACAGTACGCCCCGATGTGCCAGGGAAATCTCGCCGGGTTTGGGGTTACTGCCACCTCCCACCATGGCGACGGCCGAGGCCGTGTGGTGGGGTGAACGAAAGGGCCGCTGTAACCAATTGTCCGGGACCCGACCACTGGCGACCGATGCCACCGCCGCCGCCTCCAGTGCTTCGGTTTCTTCAAGGGGCGGCAAAATGCCGGGCAGTCGGCTGGCCAGCATTGTTTTGCCAGTGCCCGGTGGCCCGTAGAACAGAATATTGTGGCCTCCCGCCGCGGCAATTTCCAAGGCCCGTTTCGCCGTCGCCTGGCCTTTTACCTCGGACAAGTCCGGATAGGCATTGAACGTCGAGGTTGTGCCGGGGGTTGCTACCGGCAGTGTTTCCCGCTCGTGCAGATGGGCACAAACTTCCAGCAACGACCCGGCCTGGTAAACGCGGGTCTTCCGGCACAGCGCTGCCTCATCCCCGTTGCCACGTGGAACCACCAAGGCGCGCTCGCTATTGGCGCATGCCATGGATACCGGCAGGCTACCATTGACCTGGCGCAATTCCCCGGAAAGCGCCAGTTCCCCTATAAATTCCGTGTCGGCGAGCGCTGCCTTGGGTATTTGTTCCGATGCCGCCAAAATTCCCAGAGCAATGGCCAGATCGTAACGCCCGCCTTCCTTGGGTAAATCCGCAGGAGCGAGGTTGATGGTGATGCGACGGGCGGGGAAGTCGAAATAGCTGTTAATGAGGGCACTGCGCACCCGGTCCTTGCTTTCCTTTACGGCGGTTTCGGGGAGGCCGACAATTGACAGGCCTGGCAGTCCGTTGGATAGGTGCGCTTCGACCGTAACGAGTGGTGCGTCGACCCCGACCTGGGCTCGGGTATGGACGATGGCGAGGGACATATGCTTTCCTGCTGATATTCCTTGTTGTATGCGTTTCCGATTGGGCGGGAAGTTGGTCTACTTAACTCCCAAAGCGCTTGCCAGCCCTTCTCGCTAGTAGTTATTACTGATTGTCTTTTTCCAGTTCCGCCAACTGTCGTTCCAGCGCTTCCAGTCGCTCGCGGGTGTATTGCAGCACCTTTGTTTGTGCATCGAATTCTTCCCGGGTCACCAAGTCCATTCTGGTTAGCGCCGAATGCACCATCAATTTTACCCGCCGCTCCAACTCCGGGCCAGCACCCCCGAGAAAGCTACTGGCGCGGTCAAACAGATCTTCGAAAGGCTGCCTTGTCACTGGATAATGCCTCTGGCTTTTGGGTCGTTTTGGTTGCGGGAGCAAGTTTTGTTACCGCTTAGTGTAGCGCGGGCCAAATTTGAATGCGACACTTGGCCATATACCGTATGCCCACCAGTTGTGAAAATACTCCGCGCAAACCCCGCTTCGCGGCCATTGGCTGTTCGGAACCAATACCGTGACCTGAGTGAATGAATATTGTGTAGTGTGCCAGTGTTCCGGCAGCCCAGCTGGGGCGCTGGCAGTCCCTCCGGTGGTGTGAAACGGTTTCGTCCTCCCTCACATGAATCAACTGTCAATGACCACTAATATCTCTTTCACCGCTCACCGCTCACCGCTCACTCCTCACTTCCAATATCCATCCCAGGTTCCATAGAAAAGCGCGCGCTCTTGGTGCGCGCTTATGGTGCAGGCTCGCGTGTGCGCCCCGATTTGGGGCTTTACGCCTTGTCAGCAGACCTCGAAAAACGCAGTTTTTTACCTTAACCGCATGAAATTAAACGCTTTTCGCGGAATGGCACACTGTGTGCTACGCGACAAAGCGCAAATTAACATTAAGAGCTGGTTATTGCTACCGCACCATCGCGACGCATGCTCGAGAAAAAGTGTAAGCAAATTACGATAAGCAATTAATTTTTTTCGGAGATTAAGAAATGAAATTATCTAAAACATTAACGTGTTCCATGGCGGCCGCCGCGTTTGCCGCTTCCGCGACCCTAGCTCCTGTCGCCAATGCTGAAGTCGAAGTTGGTGCTTCCGTGGGGATTTCCAACATGTACTTGTGGCGCGGCTACGATCTGGGTTTTGGCTCAGCGGTCGTGTCGGGTGATATCGGTGTTAGCGTGGCAGGTTTTCACGGCACGGTATGGGGATCCAGCGGCGACGACTTCGCCGGTACGGAATACGATCTTATTGTGGGTTACGGCGGTTCGGTAGGTGACTTTTCCTATGATTTATCCGTTGTCAGTTATGTCTATCCCGAAGGTGAGTTGGCTGGGATCGACACCGACCTGGGCGATTTCGTGGAAGCGATTCTGACGCTAGGGTTCGGCCCCGTTAGTATGTCCTACTACGATAACATCGAGTCAAAACCGGGTACCTACGCACTGGGAGAAGATTACAGTTACTTCACCATCAGCGCGGATATCGGTGATTTCTCGGTATTGGTTGGCCGGCACGATCCCGATGGGCTCGACGACAATCCGACGCATTTGGATTTGACCTATCACTACAACGACAACTTAAGCTTCACCGTTAGCAAACTGGTTGCCGACGAAGATACGGCCTTTAACACCTCAGACAAAGACGCTCATTTTGTCGTGTCATATAGCCTTCCTATCGAATAAGTCCTGATGTGAGCGGGCTGGCGCAAAGTGCGTTAGTCCGCTTCCGACATCCTGGTTAGATCAAGGCAAAAGGCAAGCCCAAACGAGGATTTACCTATGAAACTAGTAACAGCGATCATCAAACCTTTTAAGCTCGATGCTGTTCGTGAGGCCCTTTCTGAAATCGGCGTGCAAGGGATTACCGTAACCGAAGTAAAGGGTTTTGGCCGGCAAAAAGGCCACACCGAACTGTACCGTGGTGCGGAGTACGTGGTGGATTTTCTGCCGAAAACAAAATTGGAAGTTGCCATTGGCGATTCTCAAGTGGACAACGTTGTCGAGTCAATCAGCAAAGCGGCCCATAGCGGCAAAATTGGGGACGGCAAGATATTTATTTCCCCACTCGAACAAGTTATTCGCATTCGCACCGGGGAAACCGGCGAAGAAGCGCTGTAACGAAAAAACTCTTCCGGAGAAACTGCTATGGATTTACAAAACCAAATATTTGAATTGCAGTTCGCCATGGACACCTTTTACTTTTTGGTGTGTGGCGCGCTGGTAATGTGGATGGCCGCCGGCTTCGCCATGCTGGAGGCGGGCTTGGTTCGCTCCAAGAATACCACGGAGATTTTGGCCAAAAACGTGTCGCTATTTGCCGTGGCCAGCACCATGTACATGATCTGCGGTTACAATTTCATGTACGACGGTGGTTGGTTCCTGTCGGGAGTGGATACCGTGGCCAGCGTCGATGCCGAGGCCATACTGGCCGCTTCCAACGACGCGGGTTTTGCCGAGATGGGTGAATACGCCGGTGCCTCCGATTTTTTCTTTCAGGTGGTGTTCGTGGCAACCGCCATGTCAATCGTCTCCGGTGCCGTGGCGGAACGCATGAAGTTGTGGGCCTTCCTGGTGTTTGCCGTGGTTATGACGGGCTTCATCTATCCGATTGAAGGTAGCTGGACCTGGAATGGTGACAGCGTGTTTGGCCTATACGAGTTGAGCTACAGTGATTACGCTGGCTCCGGTATTGTCCACATGGCGGGTGCTGCCGCTGCCCTGGCGGGGGTCTTGGTACTTGGTGCACGGAAAGGCAAGTACGGCCCTAAAGGGGAGATCAACGCCATTCCGGGCGCCAACATGCCGCTGGCCACCCTCGGCACTTTTATCCTGTGGCTCGGTTGGTTTGGTTTCAACGGTGGTTCCACTCTCAAGCTGGGCGGCATTGATGTGGCCAATGAAGTTGCCAATGTATTCCTCAACACCAATGCCGCAGCGGCTGGTGGTTTGATCGCCGCCTTGCTGGTGGCGCGGCTGCTGTTTGGCAAGGCCGATTTAACCATGGCATTGAACGGCGCGCTGGCCGGCCTGGTGGCCATTACCGCGGAACCCGCCGATCCCACCGGCTTAAGCGCGACGCTTATCGGTGCCGTGGGCGGGGTGATCGTAGTGTTCAGCATTGTCGGCTTGGACAAGCTGAAAATCGACGATCCCGTCGGTGCCATCTCGGTCCACGGTGTGGTAGGCCTGTGGGGAATTTTCGCGGTGCTGATTACCGATGCGGATGGTGCCACTTTCATGGGTCAGTTGGTTGGTGCTCTGACCATTTTTGTCTGGGTCTTCGGAGCCAGCCTGTTCACTTGGCTCATTATCAAGGCCATTATGGGGATCCGAGTCTCCGAGGAGGAAGAATACGAAGGTGTCGACCTTTCCGAATGCGGCATGGAAGCCTATCCGGAATTCACCAAGTCCGCCTAGTTGGAATATTACTCCAGGGATGGAGCCGTGAAGTTCCCTCTACTCACCCTTCGAGTGCCCGGCAGCTCACCAGCGCCGGGTTTTTTTGCGCGTGGCAAATGCAGCGTGACGAGTAAAGGCGGGGCGCGCCCAGAATGGCAAGCTGAGTGTACACTTCACCTAGAGACTAGAGACTAGAGACTAGAGACTTTTCCTTCGACCGTGTATCTTAAGCCCCGTAACGGCTTCGCCGACTGCGCCGACAATTAACGAGCGACGACTATTAGCAAATAAGGAAGGCCCGATGAAACTGATCACCGCTGTAATCAAACCATTCAAGCTGGACGACGTTCGTACCGCCCTGTCCGAAGTCGGTGTGCAGGGCATGACGGTGACCGAGGTAAAGGGTTTTGGCCGACAGAAGGGCCATACTGAGCTGTACCGCGGCGCTGAATACGTTGTGGATTTTTTGCCCAAGGTTAAAATCGAGCTCGCGTTGGACGATCCAATGGTTGAGCAGGTAGTGGAAGCAATCAGCAAGGCGGCCCAGACCGGCAAGATTGGCGATGGCAAGATTTTTATCAGCTCCCTCGAGGAAATTATCCGTATTCGTACCGGGGAAACCGGAGCGGACGCCGTCTAGCCAGAGCGTGGATCCTGCGTTATAGACTTTGCCAATATTCCAAAAGCCGTCCCCATTGGGCGGCTTTTGTGTTTCCAGCCGTCGGAGCTGGCGTGAGCAAATACTCGATAATCGCGTGCAAAACACACTCGTCTGAATCGGCCGCAAGTTCGCGCTCCAGCGACTCCATCAGCCAACCGTGGCCCGTATATTGGTGGTGGTAATGGGCGGCAGCCCAGCACGCGGTCAAAAAGCGATAGCAATGTTCAGGGCTTTTCAGCCAGCTTTCCTCTACACAAGGCAGCCAAGGTGCAACGCGTCGGAGCCGGCTGGCGAACAATCCATCGTGGTAGTCGAGCAAACTACCTCGCGTGTCCTTTAGCGGCGCCGAACCCAGACCACAGCTGGGAGAGCGGCTCTTAAATATAAAACCGCTCAGGGCGCTTAACTGTTGCCGGCAATACTTTTCGGCCGTGGCCGACAGTGCCTGGGTCACATCCAGCCGTGGGTCTTCTATCCCGCGCACTTGAACATGACCGGCGGAGCTTTGAATCAGTTCCACCGGCGGCCGTGGTACCCCCAATCTTGCTTCCACTTCGGGGCAAAACGGCTGCAACTGCAGGTGGGGCGTCAGGAGCGCCATCAGTACTGGTTGCCGTTTGTTCCCGGCGTCGTAGCGCACGGCTTCACCGGCGAGGCAGGCGCTTATTCCAAGTACCGGGCTGGTTGTCTGATTCACTAATCCTCCCCACCTTGTTGCCGGGACCTGTTTTGTTGGCGCCATTTTTTTGACAACGCAGATCGATACTTTTGTCTGTTGTCCGATTACGTCAAAATATTGTCGTTTTGGCGTTTTAAATAACTAAACTAGATGCGTTGCGCCCTGTAAAGGCCGAATCAAGCTAAAAACTCGATGGATTGTGACTGACGTCACAAAACAGCTGAACTATAAATATTTCCGTCACACGGTAATTTTGACGCCAGTAGCGAAAATGCACTGGCCAGCCCAAACAGTCTACAGGGTGAGAAAAGAGCATGGCGAACAAACTCTTTGGCAACATGGACCAAACAGAGCGGGAATTCTTTGGCAGCCGCGACGATCGGCCAGAGGATCGCACCCCGACTTCGCGTTCCCAGATCCGCGATCAAGTTTCCGACGCCATCCAGGCCTATTTATCCGAGGGGGGTCGGATCAACGAGATCGAGCCAAACGTTATGGCGGACCCACCGCGCAAACCGGCGACCAGTTACGGAAGTCGACCGATTTAGAAAAAGTCGCTAGTCTCTAGACACTAGTCGCTAGTAAGACAATGAGTAACAGGCCCTCGGTAAATCCGGGGGTTTTTTGTTTAAGTATTGTCAGAGTGGAGAACTTTGCCGCCACAGTCTAGCCCGGATCACCAAATGCCAATTTGATGGCGCCGGGCCCTGTGAGGTTGAGTCGCAGTCGTATTCCGCGCGGTTTGGTGAAATATTCGGGCTAGGGCTTGTTTTTGCGGTGGGCGCGGGGATGGGCGCTATCGTATATTTTGGCCAGGTGTTGGAAATCCAGATGGGTGTAAATCTGGGTCGTGGATATATTGGCGTGGCCCAGTAATTCCTGTACCGCGCGCAAGTCGCCGCTGGATTCCAGCATATGGCTGGCGAAGGAATGGCGCAGCATGTGGGGGTGGACCGGTGTATCCACGCCCTGGCTAATACCAATTTTGGCGAAGCGCTTCTGGATTGCGCGTGCTTGCAAGCGCGTACCGCGTTGGGAAATAAACAAGGCATATTCATCGGCTTGCCGACATTCCGCACGAACCCTCAACCAGGCTTTCACGGCGTCCAGCGCGAATCCGCCGATGGGGAGGATGCGCATTTTCTTGCCTTTGCCCGTCACTCGTAATTCAGCCGCTGCAAAATCGATTGCCGCCAGATCCAGGTGAACCATTTCACTCAGGCGCAGGCCACAGGAATACATTAATTCCAGCATGGCGCGATCCCGCCGGGAAATAAAACCGTCGCCCTTCAGTTCTATTAATTGAGCTGCCTGATCCACGTCAAGCGTGGCGGGTAAATGCCGCTCGCCTTTTGGCCCCTGGATGCCAGCCAACGGATCCTTGGTCATCCATTCACGGTGCAGGGAAAAACTAAAAAACGAACGGCAGGCGCTTAACCAGCGTTGCAGGCTCCGGGCCGAGAGCCCTTTTCTATGGAGCTGGGACAGGCAATGGCGCATGTGATGGGGCTGAATCGCGCGGGTAGCGCCCAGCGAGTGTGTTTTACAGTATTGGAGAAGATTGTTCAGGTCGCGCCGGTAGGCGGCGCCGGTATGAGCGGAAAGCTGCTTTTCCACGGCTATATGTCGCAGAAACTGGACGATGGCCTTGTCGATGGGGCAGTCTTTCACCATCCTTCCTCACCCATTCTCACCCGCCGTAATTCGCCGCGCGTTGAGCGCAAAGGTTTGCGAAAGCGTCTCTCGTAGAACCTTTGGCCGAAAATAAGCGGGCGAAATACTAATGCCGGGCCAAATACTTAGGCAGCAGGCGGTTCAATACTTCAGCGATATGACCGAGAAACAAAGTCCCCATGCTGGACCGGTAGTAATTAGGATCGTTGCTGCCCACCGCCAGCAATCCGAAACAATTGCCATGGAGCAGGGGTACAACTGCGGCGGAGCCAACTTGTTCGGCCTGGCCAGGAAACAGGAACTGCAATTCCGACGCGGAAAAGTCGCCGCAAATTGCCTTGTTTGCCGTCAGAATGCGGCCCACCGCATGTCGTGCGTCATGAACACCGCAGATGTGTGCGCTGCACTCGGGAAGTCGCGCCGCATCGCCAAATAGAACCAGGCTGGTATAGGGAATAGCAAAGTCGCGATCAAAACTAAATAGAACCGTATCGACCAACTCGCTCAACGAGCGTCCCTCGAGAAGCGTGAGAATCAAGCGTCGGGTTTTGTCGAATAATTTGTCGTTGTCACGCGCGTTGTCCAACAATTTGCTCAACCGGTGGCGCATGTCGATATTGCGTTCGCGCAGCAAGGCCACTTGTCGCTCCACCAGGGAGACGGCGTCGCCGCTTTCGTGGGGCAGGTTGATGCTTTCCAGCAGCTCGGGATGACTCACAAAAAAATCGTTGTGTTCGCGCAAATAGGCGCAAACGTCCCTTTCACTAATGCCGGCTTTTTTATTATCGGATGCTTGCTTGGTCATAATGCCAACTTTTATGAGAGTTGCCGATCGTGTGTAATTTCATTTGACGGTGCGTAATGTCATTATAGGTTAATCTGACCGTGGAACACGGTGGTGGCGGGCCCGGTCTTAATCACCGGCTGGCCATCTCCGGCCCAGCAAATAGTCAAGCTGCCACCGGGCAGGTTGACCTTAACCTGTTCGTCAAGTAGGCCTTGTAAGCGGCCAGCCACCACCGCGGCGCAGGCACCAGTCCCGCAGGCCAGGGTTTCGCCCGCGCCGCGCTCCAGCACCCGCAAATCGATCTCGTCCGACGATAATACCGCCATAAAGCCCACATTAACACCTTGGGGAAAACGCGAGTGTTGCTGAATCCTTTCTCCCAAAGCTCGTACCGGGGCATCCGCGGTATTGGGCACCACCAGTACCGCATGGGGGTTGCCCATGGACACTGCCGCAATGCTTAGCGTTTCGCCGTCCATATCCAGGCTGTAGGTTTCCGACCGGCCTTCCGCCACAAAGGGAATATCCTCGGGTTCCAATACGGGCACTCCCATGTCCACGGCGACTTGATCGTTAGCCAACACCTCCAGTGTCATCATTCCTTTCGGTGTTTCGACCTTGATACTGGATTTAGCGGTCAGGCGTCGGTCGCGCACGAACTTGGCAAAGCAACGCGCACCATTGCCACAGTGTTCTACTTCGTTACCATCGCTGTTAAATATGCGGTAACGAAAATCCATGTGGGCTTGCGTCGGTGGTTCCACCAGCAACAGCTGATCGCAACCAATGCCGAAATGGCGATCGGCAAGCAAGCGAACGTTTTCCGGGGTGAGGCGAACAGACTGGGTAACGCAATCGATCAAGATGAAGTCATTACCGCAGCCGTGCATCTTTGTGAAACGGATTCGCATTTGGATTCAGCCCTAACCCACAAAAGTGGATTCGCCGCGGATCAGGTCGGCGAAACTTTCCCGTTGCCGTACCACTTGAAAATGCGAGCCACTTACCATCACTTCCGCCGCGCGGCCGCGACTGTTGTAATTGGAGCTCATTACAAAACCGTAGGCGCCGGCGGACATAATTGCCAGCAAGTCATCCTCCTGCAAGGCCAAGGTCCGATCGTGGCCGATAAAGTCCGCGGACTCGCACACCGGTCCTACAACATCCCAGATTTTTTCTTCCGCCTCGCCGGTTGGTTCGCGCACGGGGCGTATATGTTGCCAAGCCTGGTAAAGGGCGGGCCGCAAGTAATCGTTCATGGCTGCGTCGATAATCGCAAAATTTTTGTGGCGGGCCTCTTTCAAATATTCGACTCGCGTCAGAAGCATGCCCGCGTTGGCGGTAATAGATCGGCCCGGCTCGCACAGCAGGGCAAGGTTACGCTTGCCGACTTTTTCTTTTACTTGGGCAAAATACTCGGCAATCGATGGCAGGGTTTCATCACGGTACACAACCCCTAGCCCGCCGCCCAAATCCAAATGACTAATGGCAATGCCCTTGGCCGTCAGGCTATCGTGCAGTTCCAGCAGGCGATCACAAGCTTCCAGCAAGGGGCTCACATCGGTCAGCTGTGAACCGATGTGGCAGTCGATGCCCTTGATCTCCAGGCCCGGCAAACTGTGGGCATACTCGTAGGCTTCCTGGGCCACCGCAATGCCAATCCCGAATTTGTTTTGTTGCAGACCGGTGGAAATGTAGGGATGGGTTTTGGCATCCACATTGGGGTTAACCCGCAGAGAAACCGGTGCGACGATGTCGCACTCTTCAGCCACCTCCGCCAGATGATCGATTTCGGAAATGGACTCCACGTTGAAACAGGCAATACCCATTTCCAGAGCGCGGCGCATTTCCGCCCGGCTTTTGCCGACTCCGGAAAATATAATTTTTTCCGGCTGGCCACCGGCTTTGAGCACACGCTCCAGCTCGCCGCCGGAAACAATGTCAAACCCGGCGCCGGCCTCGGCCAACACGCTCAGCACGGCCAGGTTGGAATTGGCCTTTACCGCGTAGCAAACCATGCCCCGGTGATCGCCCAAGGCATCCACATACTGCTGGTATGCATCCAGCAGCGCCTGGCGGCTGTATACATAGCTGGGCGTGCCTACTTGCTCGGCGATCTGAGCAAGCCTGACTTGTTCGGCGTACATTTCGCCGTCGCGGTATTCAAAGGGGTTCATGATGACTCTTTAATGTTTAGGGAATTGCTTAGCATTTAGGAAATCGCTCGCCGAATCAATTTTCCTCGGCGGGTTCCGTTTCCGGTGCGGGTTCCGGTTGCGGAAGGTAGAGCGGGCCCTTCTGTCCACAAGCGGATAGGCTCAATGCCGTGCACAGTAGTATGAGCGCACATGCGCCTCGCGTCCATGTTCGACCTTTCCGGGTGAAATACTGTCGGGTGAAATGTTCAGTCATGTGCTCAAGCTCACAAGGAGGCGCCTGTAAAGCGGCAAAGTATACCGGGATTGGCTGTCTACAATAACCCCCGAGCCTGACCTTCAAGCGAGGCACATAAAAAAGCCGCCACTGCAGGCGGCTTTTGGCAAGGCCCGGGATGATTATTGCTGGGCGAGATAGGTTTTGGCTTGCTTGCCAACCAGGGTCACCAGGTCACCCATGGCCAGGTTTGCGTCTATCAAGTGCAAACCCCAACCTGCATTGATTTCCCCCGCGCTCATCACATCGCCGGCGATATCATCGGTGCGCGGATCATTGCGATCGCCGTGCACCGTGACCTCGAGATAGGAGCCGCGTTCGTTGGATACGCATTCCGCCGAGAGCAGACCGGGGACGCTGACAAAAGGCGTTGTTACCTTGTCGCCATTGTCTGACCAGGGCCGGGGTGGGGCGGAGGAGCTGTCTTCCATGGTGCTATTGCCCAGATAGGCGTGCAACTCCTTGCTGCCTTTTGCCAATTGTGCCGGGTTGGTGCAGGCGCTGACGGTATTATCGCCGCCCCGGCCGAACAAGCTGTTGGCGGGCGGCGGTACCGTGGAGCGAAAGGAGGCATAGGTAACCACACAGCCAATTTCACTACCGGATTGACAGAGAGGCATTTCCTTAAACGTGCCGCCGAGCATTTTGCCTTCGGGTACCTGCACATTACTGCCAAGAATTAGTGCGGAGATAATTTGCTTTTGAATTGGCTTGCCTTCAATTTCGGCGGCAATCATGCGGCTCAAGACCCCGGAGCCCTGGGAATGACCGACTAACACCACACCCCGACCATCGTTGTGATTTTCCAGATAGTAGTTCCAGGCGTTTACCACGTCGTTGTAACCCAGTTGCCGGTCTGGATTCATGCCTTGACCGTCGCCGGACATGCCGGCGCGCAAGGCGGTCAGGGTCACCTGGCGATAAAGCGGCGCGAAGGTCCGACACTGTGAACCGAAACGGGCAAACTGTTGGCGAATCACGTTCAATTCTTCCGGCCCAGCTTCCATGTCACTGTTGGGCGTAGTGTCCCGGGACACGGTGGGATAGACGTAAAAACAGTCGATCTGGGCATCGTCATTCCGTGACCAGGTTTCCGTGGTCATGGAGCCGTCGGCCATCACCACCGTGGAGCTCATGTCGGTATCGCAGGCGCGCAAGTTATCTGGGCGACACAGCCAGTTGTCCTTATCGCTATAATCGATGGCGCCTTGCTCCGCGAGCCCCGTCAGGGGCAGGGCAAGGGCCATCGCGGCGCTCAGCGCCAATGGTCCTGTCAGTTTGTTCATATTGATTTACTCCCTCATGGCATTGATTTAGGTGCTTCATTGCCGCGGATAAACTGTGGCTAGATCAGCCGCGCTGCTCGCCCGCGTTATTTATTGGTATTGCGCGACGCTGAGTGTACTGCTAATAGGCTCCGGGTTTCATCGGGCAAAAAGGTTAAGTAGTGTTTATCAGTATCTTCCTGTTCGATCGACGCCAGTCGCGGATATCCAGAGTTGGGAGACCGATAGCAGCGATGTTGTTTTGCGGTGAACCACCGGCTTACCTGTATAATGCGGGCGGCGTCCCAGCCAAGCAGACATGAAAGAAGGCGTGATGAAATTCGAACTTCCCCCTTATGAAGAATGCAGTTTCTGCCAGGATCTGTCAGGCGATCGCGAATGTGCGTTCATCACTAAAAACGAGTATGCCGCGGCCGAGGTGGATGAGCGTCAGTACGAGCGCGGCGCCATGCTGGTAATTCCAAGAGCGCATCGCGAAAGTATCCTCGATATTGACGAGCCAGAACTCATGGCTGTATATGCGATGGTAAGGCAAATAGCCAAGGCCGCGGCCATTGCCTTTGGCGCGCTTGGAATGAATATATTCCAAAACAATGGAACCAAGGCGGGGCAGCACGAGCCGCACTTCCATGTGCATGTTGTGCCTCGATACCGACGGAGTGATCCCGATCGACGGTTTTTGCAACGCGATTACAGCGTTATTTCCATTGATGAACAGCGAGCCATTGCAGAAACAATCCGGGCCGAACTAAAACAAAAGAATGCAAATGAAATTTAGTCAAAATGACCACCTCAGTCTTGCACATTCTGCAATCCTGAACTCCAGCATTTGCAAACAAATGGCGTTTGGATTCTTCAGCGAGAGGCGTCCGCAACTCAGCAGGATGTCATAGTTCGCCCATTCGTTCATTAGAAGGGCCTCGCTGCATCTTCTTCCGCCACCGGTCTGGCACACTATGCCCCCGGCGTTTGGCTCAACGGTTGCTTGTGGTTCTCTCCTCTCTTTAACCGCAATTTTGGGAGGAAAGTCGATGACCAACACAACAATTCGAAGCGCTGCCGTATGCTTGATGGCACTAACCCTGGTCGCATTCGAGGCTCTGGCACAGGATTCCAATCTGCCGCCAGCAGTCAACGAACGGCAGACCTATATTCCCGTGGTAACACCACCATTCGACGAAGTGCGCGCGCAGGATATTGAGCAGCTCGACGACGTCGTGGAAAGCCATCAGGCGCTGCTGGGGCGGCGCTACGATTTGAGTAATCGGCCATCGGACGTGATGATGTCCGGCGAACGACTAAGCGTGCAGGAAGGTGTGCGGGTGCGACTGCCAGATGGTGTCACTTGGGAGCAACTGGGCCAAATGACAGCGGAAGAAATTAAGGACCAAGGCGTCTGGCCGGAAGGTTTTCGTCCGCTGCCCCACGTGAAACACGCTTCCGGCGGTATGGTAATTCATCCGCAACAAGTGGAAGCCATACAAGAAGCGGAAAGCCGCAATTTAGACCGCTTCGATGTGGATTTTGTGTTACCCGAACATCTGCTGCCCGAGTTTCCGCCGCCCATGTTTCTAACCAATCGTCCCGATCTGGGCGATGTGACCCAAGGCGAACTGGTTACCATTCGCAATTTTCACGAACTTTTCGAGGGTAAGCTTACCCCGTTTCAGATGGAAGGCTTGCGCTTGCTGGTCACCCCCTTCCCGCAGCAACAATTCAACGCTACGGCCGATAGAAAAGTTGATGAACCGAGTACCGGTGTCACCTGCTTCGACTGTCATACCAATGGACATACAAATGGCAGCTTCCATCTAAACCCCGATACCCGCCCCCAGGCGCTGCGCTTCAGAATTGAAACGCCTAGTCTGCGCGGCATGTTCGACCAGCAAATTCACGGTTCCAAACGCGCACTCCGATCAGTGGAAGATTTCACGGAGTTCGAGCAGCGTACCGCTTACTTCGATGGGGATCAGGTTACCGCTGCCAAGAAAGGTCTCAACGTGCTGGACCGGGGGACGTCCGTTGCCGCAATGGGACAATTTCAAAGCATGCTCGACTTTCCGCCAGCGCCGAAACTGAATTTACTCGGCAGGCTCGACCCCACCAAGGCCACGGAGCAAGAATTGCAGGGCGAAGAGTTGTTCTTTGGCAAGGCAGAATGCGCTGAATGCCACAAGCCGCCCCATTACATGGACAACTTGATGCACGATCTGCGCGTCGACAGATTCTACGAACCGAAAATGGTGGCAGACCACTATGATCATCCGGCGGGTCCGATCAAAACCTTCACCTTACGGGGCATCAAGGATTCCCCTCCCTACCTGCACGACGGCCGTCTTTTAACCCTGGAAGACACTGTTGAGTTCTTTAACCTTGTGCAGCAACTCAATCTTAATGAAGGGGAAAAACAGGCCATCGTAGCATTTATGCGTTGCTTGTAAGAGCTCGAATACAAATAGTGTCAGGTCAGCGGAACGTTGGCCTGGCACCATCCATGTGTCCGCTACTGCGCCCGCGTTTCGGATGATTTGCTTTCGCTCAGGGATCCGCCTTCCACTCGGTTTCGCCCTTTTTGTTTGGCCAAGTACATTGCCTTGTCCGCAGCGTTCACCAATTGATCAACCCCAAAACCGCGCATCGCATCTGTGCTCACGCAGCCAATACTGGCGGTAAGACGGATGCTCTTACCCTCATAGATCAGGCTGATATTTTGAATTGTGCGACGAACCCGTTCGGCTACCAACAGGGCGTTGCTGAGATCCGTATCCGGCAAGATGACTGTAAACTCTTCCCCGCCATAGCGGGCGACATGATCGGTTTCCCGCGCGACCACTTCAGTGATCGCCTTTGCAATTAATTTCAAACACTGATCACCGGCCACGTGTCCATGAGTGTCGTTAACGTACTTGAAGTGGTCAATATCGATCAGCATCATCGACAAGGGTTGGTTGCTGCGGCTGGCGCGCAGCACTTCAATCTCGGCAATCTGATCGAAATGCCGACGGTTATGGATCTTTGTCAGGGGATCGACCTTGGTAAGCGCGGCCAGTTCGGTGTTGGCATGTGCCAGTTTGGATAACACCGACCGCAACTCCTGGGTGCGAATATCAACCCGTTCTTCCAGCTCGGTGTTGATCTTTTCCTTGAGATGGAGAATCGCTTTTTGTTGCTGTAACGCCAGTGTCTGTGCCTTTTCCCGTGCTTCCCGCTCGCTGTTAATTCGATCCGCCAGCGCGACGGACAACACCACCATTTCAAAAACAAAGCTGTAGGATTGCAGGTATTCCAGGCTGGAAAAATATCCGGCAAAACCAAACAGCGACAGAATGCCGTAAAAAGTTACCAAGCAAATGGGCGCCCAGGCGATACTGAAATATTTCGCGGCCCGACTGCCGCGTCGCCAAAGGTACACGGAACTGATCAGTCCAACAGCGGCTCCAATGACTCCCACGGGCCCCATGATCGACATGGCCAGGCCTTGCAGGCCCAGTAAATTGCCAAGCAGCACCGCCACCCACACGAGCAGAATCGCGCTGTTAAACTTCAATACCCAGCCGCCGTGCTTTTTGAGGTCCACAAATACGCGAAAAAAGTAGGTAACCGACAGAAAACAATAGGAGGCAAATACTGGATAGGCGTTATCCGCAAACCACGGCTGATCGCCCCACACCAGCAGCCGCCCCAGACCGGTAATGGCTAGTACCACCAGCAGACTACTCGCCACGCTATTGGTGTACACCAGATACATGCGATCGCGAGTGAATAGGTACAGGAAAGCGTTGAACAAGGTCATTATCAGCAGGACGCCCAGCGCCACACTGAAGATAACCAGCCGCATATCCGCGTGGTGGTCGTGGGCATCACTGCTCCATAAGAAGATGGGCAGATAGGCCAGGTAGGAATCAACTACCCGCACATAAACGACTGCCTCTCGCTCAGCCCCCAAGGAAAACGGAAACACAATATTCTTGCTAATTCCTTTGGTATTCGCTTGAGGGTAATCCGTTCCGGCGCGGTGCAGCGGGCCGAAGCTATTGTCTTCGAACACCCGCATTTCGACGCGCTGCAATTGTGGCCAACGGATTTCCAACCGAAATTCCTCGGCGTCCTGACCGGTGTTGCGTACCCTGAACCGCAGCCACTGGGCTCCATCTGGAGTCCACGCACTCACGGTATCCGCATGAGGGATCGACCACTGAACCAGGGCATTCACCGCGATTTCGTCCCAGCCCAACTCGAGATCGGTGGCTGAGTACTCCATGCGTTCAGCCGTCAGCATGAATCCGTCGGCGCTATCCGGATCGAGCGCCACAACCCCCGTCTGTTGCGCCGCCGCCGTTGCCGAGATCATCATTGTTGTCAGTAGTGTTATCAGAACCAAGCGCATGCGCTGCCGCCAGCAATCGTGAATGGAGTAACCACTAATTCGAGTATAGCTATTCAGCCAAAATCGGCACTAGAACCCCGACGTCCGGCGTCCTGACCTGAGTAAAAGCCCAAGCCGGTGCATTAGCACGAAAATTGCTTTGTGACTCCCAGTCCCATTCGCTCCGAAAAAGGGATTGAGGAGGTGTAGGTGAGGGGAAATATGCTCGGATCCGACGGCCGATTGGCCGTTCGCCGCTTACTGGTCATCGGCCTGTTGTCGTTGGCCGCCGTGCTGTCCGGTGGCTGTGCATCGACGGCGCCGCAAGATAGTGGTGCGACACCGGAGTTCGGGGGTCACGCCGACGGCGCGCCAGCCGGCGATATTGATCCCACTGTCGTTGCCTATCGGGATTACCGCGACCCCCTGATCAATGTAAACCGTGCAATTTTCGCTTTTAACGATGTGAGTTATCGCTATATTCTGATTCCTCTTGGCAAGGGTTACATCAATAGGGTTCCCGGTTCCGTGCGACAGAGCGTGGGTAATTTCTTTTACAACATCAAGGCGCCTATTTATCTGGTCAACAACACCTTGCAGCTTAAACCGCGCGCGGCGGGAACCAATCTATTGCGCTTTGGCATCAACACCACTATTGGGCTCTTGGGGCTTTTTGATCCAGCCACGCACTGGTTTGAAATCGACAAGGCACCGTCCTCTTTTGAAGACACCCTGGCCCGCTATGGAGCTGGCTACGGTTTCTATCTGGTGTTGCCTTTTCTTGGCTCCTCGGATCTGCGCAACGGCACATCCGCCCTGACCGAGGGGGTTCTGCACCCCATCTCCTATCTCGCCGATGATTCGGAAAGAATCATCATTCAAAGCTTCGACTACTTCCAGGCATTCGCCCCGGAAGCCGAACGCTACGAAGACCTGGTCAAGGAAAGCGAGGACCCCTACATCTTTATTCGCAACCTATACTTGCAAGGCGTGCAGCGCGATGCCGATAGCCAAAACGATCAAAGTGAGCAGGAATAGCTCGTGAAGCGTTTTGTCGATTCGATTGTCGCGCATCCCTTAGTAATTCTCTTGCTGTTTATGCTGTGCGCCGCTACGTTGGGTTGGCAGGCCCGTCACTTCCAAATCGATGCCTCGGCGGATACCCTCCTGACCCGGGACAACGAGCACTACATTAGAACCCAGGTGATGAACGAGCGTTTTTCGCCCCAGGAATTTTTGTTAGTTGCCTACCAACCCCGAAATGGTGCTCTGCTATCGCAACAGACTTTCACTAATGTCCAATCCCTGTCCGAGCGGCTGCTCAAATTGGAGCGGGTGCAATCCGTGCGCTCCATTCTGAATGTGCCCCTTTTGTCCTTGATGGAAAACGGTTTGACCGGCGATGACGCCGCAAGCTGGACTCACGAGCAGCAGAACTTCAGTCGCGAGCAGTTGCAACAAGCTCTCGCCAACAATCCCATCTACGAAAACCTCATCGTTAACGAAGCTCAGACTGCCACCGCGCTACAAGTGCTCTTTAAGCCCCACGAGGAGCTCAACGACCTTCAGAGCCGCATAACCGACATTCAAAAAAATGCGCTGGAGCGCGAACTGTCCGCCGACGAACAAGATCGCATCGAACAGTTGCAAGCGCAAGCGGAGCCTTTGGAGCAAGCGCTGAACGATACTCGCACCGAAGAAATCAAAATGATTCGGGAAATCATGGCTGACTATACTGATGACGCTGACATCTACATGGGCGGTGCTCATGTGCTGGGTTATCAGCTGATTCAGATAATCCAGAATGACCTCTTCTTGTTTGGCGGCATAATCGCCGCGGTCATTTGCGCGGTGCTCTTCCTGCTGTTTAGAAGTTTTCGCTGGATCTTGATCCCGGTTGTTTGCTGCAGCTTCAGCGTTCTATTGACCGTGGGACTTTTTGGATTGCTGGGCCTGAAAACAACCGTCATATCATCCAATTTCATCGCCCTGCAATTGATTCTCACGCTCGCCATCGTTATTCACCTGATTGTGCAATACCGGGAATACAACACCTCCCAGCCCGATTGGGAGCAGGGGGAGCTGATCAGGGCGGCCTTTCTGAAAAAGGTCGCGCCCTGCTTTTACGCTGGCCTAACAACTTCCGTGGGCTTTAGCTCCCTACTGTTCACCGGCATTCAGCCGGTAATTTCCTTCGGTTGGATGATGATCATCGCGATGTTTTTCTCCATCGCCGTAAGCTTGATACTCTTTCCGGCCTTGATGGCTCTCTTCCCCCGGGAAAAAATCGGTGGCGGACGCAAGCTGGCCGGATGGACGCTTGGCGCCTTTAACTATGTGGTGCAAGAACGCCCGGGATTAACGGCACTGCTTAGCGGTTTCGTTCTAGTACTCGGGGGCAGTGGGCTCTATTTTCTCAATGTCGAAAACAGTTTTATCAACTATTTTAGCGAGTCTACCGAGGTACATCGGGAGCTGTCTTTTATCGATCAGGAGTTCGGCGGTTCCACGCCCTTGGACCTCATCGTCACCATCCCGGAAGGAGAGCGGGCAGTCGAAGAGGACCTTGTGATAAGCGCGGAAAGCGTGCAGAACCTGCAGCGGGTTCAAGCCCTATTGAGGGACCAGCAAGGCATGGGGAAGGTGCTCTCAGTTGTGAACTTTACCGAACTGGCCCGGGAAATTAACGAGGGGCAGCCTCTCACCGAGTACGAACTCACGGCCATTTACCGCACCCTGGACGAGAACTTGCGCGAAGACCTGGTGGGATCCTTCTTCTCCGTTGAACACTCGCAACTGCGGATTAGCGCGCGTATTCAGGACAGCACCGAAGGTCTGAATCGCGCCGAGCTGATTGAAAACATCCGCGAGGGCATGGACGAACTCGAGATTGCCCCGGAAAATTATGCCCTCACCAATCTGTTCGTGCTCTATCAGGATATTCTTCAGCGCCTGTTTCGATCGCAAATCCTGGCCCTGGGCTTTGTTTATATCGCGTTGACCTTGACCTTCTTTGCGGTTTTTCGTTCGTTCCGGGTCGCATTGGTTGGTATCGCACCCAATATTCTCTCGACTGTAACCGTTCTGGGGGTTATGGGTTGGCTGCGTATACCGCTGGACCTGATGACCATTACCATCGCCTCGATCGCCATGGGTATCGCGGTGGACGACACCATTCACTACATTCATCGATATCGCGACGAACTAACAGACGCGTCCGCGCCAACCGCCTTGCGCAACAGCACCTTCAGTGTTGGCTACGCGATTCTCTATACCTCGATCATTATCATGCTGGGCTTTTCCCAACTGGCCTTTTCCGATTTTATTCCCAGCGTTCAGTTCGGCTTGTTGGCGAGCCTTGCCATGGCCATGGCGCTGTTGTGGAATTTGTCCCTGCTACCGGTATTGCTCGGCCGTTTTGTGCGCACGCAACCGTAAGACGAATGGCACTTACTTAAGCCAGTCGACGTTGTAGGTTGCGGTCTTGGGAGTGCCTTTTCGAGACCGTATGCAGCAGGGATGCTGCATCCGAGCCCCCAT
>JBBDIU010000141.1:0-13195 GCA_040880205.1 Cellvibrionaceae bacterium | reverse complement strand
GTGAATGGTGAATGGTGAATGGTGAATGGTGAATGGTGAATGGTGAATGGTGAAATTGAGCCGTGCAATGCGGGGCCGGCCACGTGAGACGTGAGAGCTTGACATGCAAAAAGTGAAAAGTTCAATCTGAGTTGACTGTTGACTGTTGACTGTTGACTGTTGACTGTTGACTATTCACTATTCATTGCTGCCGCCACATTTTCCCGCAAATGTTTCGGATTAATCGTTCCCACGATCGCGCTGGTAACGCCGGCGTGGGAAAATACAAAGTCCATGCTTTTTCTTAGGGCGTCGTTCTGATTGCCAGCCGTGATGTGGCCGCTGGCGAGTATTTTCTTGAGTAGCACGCCTTTGTTGTGTTGTCGGCAAAAGTCGATGATCGGTTCCTCCGCCTGTTCATTCAGGTTGTAGGTGACCATCATGCAGTCGGAATGCTGTGCGGCAAGCAGGCCGCCTTCGACCGTTTTGCTGGACATGCCAAAGGCGCGAATCAATCCTTCTGCTTTGAGCTGGGCAAGAGCCTCCAATCCACCGTCCTTGACTATTTCTCTGTCCCGGCCATCGGAGTGCAGCAGTAGGATGTCGATGTAGTCCGTGTTTAATCGCTGCAGGCTGCGTTCCACGCTGTGACGAAGGTGTTTCGCGGAAAAGTCGTGAATGGATTGTCCGTCCGTAAATTCTTCGCCGGCTTTGCTGCAAATAATCCAATCCTGTCGTTGGCCTTTCAATAATTTTCCAAGGCGTTCCTCGCTGTTGCCGTAGGCGGGTGCGGTATCAATGAGGTTAACACCCAAATCCTTGGCCAGTGCAATAATGGAGCTTGCCGCTTCGTCGTCGGGAATGGCGAAGGCAGTGGGATACTTCACGCCCTCGTTCCGTCCCAATTTGACCGTGCCGAGGCCGAGAATGCTGACCGCAATCCCGGTGCTCCCGAGTGGCCGACGAGGCAGGGGTTTATCAATAGGCATGGTTCTTTCCAAACGCTGCTTCCCAAGGAGCTTGGGCCAGGGGTGGTGGTGGCAAAGTGCGCAGCGCTGGCAAGTCGTCACAAGCAGACGGCACAAGCTCGCGCTGCTCGAGAATTTGCAAGACTTCGTTGGCCAGATTAGGCGCCAGGGTCAACTTGGTTGGCCAACCGATTATGACATTATCGATGCCCTCGGCTGACTTGGCGAAGGCCTTGTCGGGCCGCAGAAAATTGCGCTGCCGCGCTTCGGCGCGATCGATACGCGCGGCGGTCCAGTGCGCGCCATTCAGATCAACCCAGGGCAGCAGTTGTTTCATTTCGCGCTGAGCCGCGGCAATAACTTCGCTAGTGGATTGTTTGGCGCCCGCCTCGGCGACGCTGCCGCCCAACGACCAGACCCGACTGCCGTCGGACGCCGGGTGAGTGGAAATGCTAATTCGTGGCGTTGTATCGGCCCCCAGGCAATGGCCAAAAAATTCGTGAGGAAAATCGTGCTTTACCCATACCTGATGAACCGGTCGCAGCTGCATTCGCGGTTTGCCGATTGCCAAGGCGGCCAGCAGATCGCCATTGCCTTTGCCGGCGGTGAACGCAAATTGCTTGGCGCGAATCAGCAATGGTTGGCCATCGGTCTCGATTAACAACTCCGCGCGGTTTCCGTCGCTGTTGCGTCGCCAGCGATACTTGTCGCCCGGTAGCAGGAACAGTCGCTCCTTCAGATTCGCTGCCAAAGCACGCAGCACGCTGGATACGTCCAGAACGATGTCGTTGAGTTGGTATACATTTCCGGAAAATTCGGGCTGCTTGAGTAGCGAAGGATAGCGGGCGGGCGCAATCTTCTCGATTCTGCCTTGCATCGCCTTGCTGGCAAAGAAGGTGGACATCCTCGAACTTAGGCCGTCACTGGACCAAAAATGAAAGTGCCGGCTCAATACCCTGGCCGCCCGCAAATCCACGTCACCTTCCCCAGCCAGACAGCGCGACCAATAATCTGGCATATCCGCAATGGATTCCGAGGCCCGGGAAAGGCTCCCGCTCAAGGTGTACTTGATTCCACCGTGAATCATGCCCTGGGACGCCATCGTCTGATCACTGCCCAGGCCGGCTTTTTCGAACAGAGCACATTGGTAACCCTGAGCGCGCAGGCGATTCATTAGCCAGAGCCCGGCAATACCGCCGCCGATGACGGCGAGGTCCAGCTCTACCACTTGCTCTGTTTGTTTTGGTTTGGGATGCATAGTGCTCGTGGAAGGGGCTGAGTGGACAAGGAGCGGCACAAGCCGCACAATTCGTTGTTTTGCCAGTATACTGATTTTGCGGGCAATTTTCTTTCCCCAGGTAATGATCTCGGGTTTACTGAATGCGCTGGTTATACACGCTGGTTTTTTACCTGTCGGTGCCGCTGATCTTGCTGCGGTTACTGTGGCGTTCGCGCAGGGCGCCCGCCTATGCGAAGCGCTGGGGTGAGCGTTTCGGCCTGTTCGCAGCTCCCGCATTGAAGTCGCCGACAATTTGGGTGCACGCCGTATCGGTGGGTGAGTCCATCGCAGCGGCACCCGTGCTCAGGTTGCTTATGGAGCGGCAGCCGCAGGCAAATTTTGTGGTGACCACCACCACGCCCACGGGCTCCGAACAGGTGCGCAAACTGTTCGGGCATACCGTATTTCACGTCTATGCACCCTACGATCTGCCCACCTGCATTGTGCGCTTCCTCAAGCGCATAAACCCCACCTGCCTGATTATCATGGAAACCGAGTTGTGGCCCAATACAATTGCTATTTGCCACCAATATGGCATACCCGCGATATTGGCCAATGGCCGTCTGTCACAGAAGTCGGCTGACGGTTACCGAAAAATTTCCTGGTTAATGGCCCCGGTCTTCCATCGCTTGAGCGCGGCGGCCATTCAACATGAAGACGATGCGGGACGTATGCAGTCTTTGGGTTTGCCCGCCAACAAAAGCCATGTCACCGGCAATATCAAGTTTGATCTGACTATCTCCGGCGCATTGCGGCAGCGCGCTGTGCAGTTGAAATCCGCTATTAACGAAGCAGGCACGCGAACAATATGGATCGCTGCCAGCACCCACCGGGGTGAAGACGAAAAAATAGTGGCGGCGTTTTCAGCTGCCAGGAAAAAAGTTCCCGAGCTGTTTTTATTGCTAGTTCCCCGCCACCCGGAACGCTTTACCGAAGTAGCTCGTTATTGCCAGTCGCAAGGCTACGCCATCAAACGGCGCAGCGAAGAAAGTGCATTCAGCGCGGACTCGGACATTCTTATCGGCGATACCATGGGTGAGTTATTAATGCTGTTTGGAGTGGCCGACATCGCATTCGTCGGTGGCAGTCTGGTTCCCGTGGGAGGGCACAATCTGATCGAGCCCGCCGCCTGGGGCTTGCCCATCGTTACCGGCCAACATCTTTTTAACTTTGCCGAAGCTGCCCGCTTGCTGCAAAACGCCAATGCCATGATCACGGTTGATAACGAGCAAGCGTTGGCGACCGCCGTAATAGAAATGGCGACTCATCGGGAAACGCGAGAAAGGATGGGGGAAAGTGCGCGCGCGGTAGCCAATGCCAACCGCGGCGCCTTGGATAAGTTACTAAAGGTTGTCGAGGATTACGGCTGTAAATCGGCTGGTGATACTTCCTCGGTTTCGTTGAGCCATTGATTGAGTTCCACAACGTCTTCCGGACTCAGCGTACCGGCCGCTTCTTTCAGTCGCAGCGTGTCGATGATGTAATTATACAGCGCATCGTAGTAGCGAAACTGCGCCTGATACAGGGTCCGTTGCTGGAGAAGTACATCGACCAGGGTTCGCGTTCCTACCTCATAACCCGCTTGGGCCGCATCCAGTGCGCTCTGGTTTGAAGTAATCGCCTGGGCCAGTGCATCTACCCTCACAACGCCGGTTTCCACCGCTAGGTGGGATGACCGCGCCAGTTGAATGGTCCGCCGCAGGGTTAGGTTGTACAAGTCTTCCGCTTGCAATGCCAAGTGATAGGCCTGACGGCGTTGAGCCGAAACGCGACCGCCGGAGTAGAGGGAAATATTCAAATCCAGCCCTATGGATGTTCCGCTGGTTTGCGAATCCGAGAATGAATCCCGCTGAGTCATTACTCCAAACTCGTCGATATTTGTGATCGAGCGGCCGGCAAATGAATCCCTGTCCGAGTAGTTCAGAACAGCACTCAAAGTTGGCAAATGAGCGCTTCTTCTGGTTTTTGCCGTGAGCTCGGAAAACTCCGCGTCGAGCCGAGCTGCTTGAATGGAATAATTGTTTTCGAGCGCAAAATCCACCCAGGCGGAGCGATCCGCCGGCACTGGATTGCTGATGGGAAAATTCTCGCTAATGGGCGCCACTGAATCGTGTGATTGCCCGGTCAGTACCTCGAGTGCCTCGTAGAAAATGGCCAGATTACCGCGTGCCGCAACGGTCGTTGCCACGGCGCTGTCATATTGAGCCTGAACTTCGTGAACGTCGGTAATGGCGGTAAGGCCGACTTCATAGCGCTGCCGGGTTTGTTCCAGTTGCGAGTCCAGAGCTGTTTGCTCGGCCAGGGCGGTTCTCAGATTATCGATCGCGCGCAACACATCAAAATAGGCTGTCGCTACCCGAATAATAAAAGATTGCTGGTCCGCTTTGAACCGCACAATCGCCGACTCGGTGTTTATGCCGCCTTGCTTGTAGCTGTACCAAGCCGCCATGTCAAACAGCGGTTGGCGCAAGGTCACGGAGTAGGACGTGCTATCACCGTCGGCATCTGTTTCTGATGTCGAAGGAGGCACAACGAAGCTTCCGAGCACTTGGCTACCTTCCGTTTCTGTCAGCGAATCTTCCTCCCGGTACGAAGCAGAACCGGAAATCTGCGGCAAGATATTGGACAAACCAATATTTTTGTTTTCCCGTCCGGCTTCCATCGCCTGTCTGGCCGCCGCCAGCTCCGGATCGTTGTCCAATGCCTTTTGGTAGATATCGAGGAGCGTATCGCCGTGGGAAAAAGTGCTGGCCAGCAGCAGACATGCCGCGCCAGCGGAGGAGTAAAAAGCTTTCATGTAGCTAAGTCCCTGACTGTAAATGCGGGTCGAGTGTATCCTATTTTTTTGAGAAAGGTCGAGCTGGCGGGTCCTGGCTGAGGTTAAATACTGTTAAATTTTTCCGGCATTCCGCTCACTTTCCAACAAGATCACTCCGTGGATGAGGCCGCAGATCCGACAAGTTGCCGCGCCCATGCTTTACACCATCAGGCCAGTTCTCTAGACTCGTTCGACGATTTCCGGATCTCCGGATACGCACAATCTTGTCGGGGTGCCCCGCTACTCAGTGAGTAGCGGGGCTGAGAAACACCCGTGAACCTGATCCAGTTAGCGCTGGCGTAGGAAACGAGATATCCATCCGTGGAGATTGCATTCCACCATCCGTTTTCCCGCCATCGCCTGTTCCGTAGCCAATTTGGACTGACATGATGGCGCCTGGTTGCACCCCTATCGCCTTCACCATCGCCGGGAGTGATCCCAGCGGTGGCGCGGGCCTGCAGGCCGATCTCAAGACCTTTGCCGCTCTGGGTGTATACGGCTGCGCGGCCGTTACCGCCCTGACCGCGCAAAATACGCTGGGTGTTTCTGCTGTGTGGCCGGTGCCGGCCGGAAGTGTGGCGGGGCAGATCGCCTCGGTCCTGGAGGACGTGCCGGTCTGTGCCATCAAATTGGGCATGCTGTTCAGCCGCGAGGTTATCGAGGAGGTGGCCACTGAGCTGGCCAAATACCCCCAGCTGCCGGTGGTTTGTGATCCGGTCATGGTGGCCACCAGTGGTGACCACTTGCTAAACGATGACGCGGTACAAGCCATGATCGAGCGGTTTGTGCCGAACGCCGCGTTACTCACCCCCAATACCGCCGAAGCGGCTGTGCTGCTGAATTGCGAAGCCGCAGGCACCGAAAACGCCCTGTGCGAGCAGGCCGGCCGACTGCTGGACCTCGGTGCCCAGGCGGTGCTGCTCAAAGGCGGTCATATCGTAGGCCAGCATGCCAGCGACGTGCTGGTCTGGCGGGAAGCCGGCAGACGGCAATTGGAAATCCTGCGTTCTCCGCGCATTCCCACCAACAACACTCACGGCACCGGCTGCACTCTGGCCGCCGCCATTGCCGCGGGGTTGGCCAAAGGTGAAGCCCTGATCGATGCGGTGGGGCATGCCAAGCGGTTTGTCAGTGGTGCTATAGCCCATGCGGACGAACTTCACATCGGCGCGGGTGCCGGACCGATCAATCATGGGTGGAGATGTAAGAACTAAAACGTGAGACGTGAGACGTAAGACGAGAACGCAATAGTAAACGGAGCGGGGGGTTGCATGAGTAATTTGAAGACAAGCGCGGTTTTGGCAAAAGGGACTCGAGTGGATCGGGAGGCGGTGCAGCCTTTTCCCAAGTCCCGAAAGATCTATGTGGAGGGTCGGGGGCACGAGATTCGGGTGCCCATGAGGGAGATTGAGTTGCAGCCCACGTCGACGGATTTGGGCGGTGAGAGCAATCCGCCACTGCGGGTTTACGATACTTCCGGCCCCTACACCGACCCGCAAGCTCGAATCGACCTAGGCAGGGGCCTGGCGGATATCCGCGGCCCCTGGATCGACGCGCGCGAGGACACGGAGCGCCTGGAGCAGGCCAGTTCCCGTTTCACCGCCGAACGCCTGGACGACCCCAAGCTGGCCGCCCTGCGCTTCGCCCATTGTCCCCAGCCAAGGCGTGCCAAGCCCGGCGCCAACGTGTCGCAAATGCACTATGCCAGGCGCGGCATTATCACTCCGGAAATGGAATACGTGGCTATCCGGGAGAACATGAGCTTGCAGCAGGCCCGCGACATGGCAACGGCCAAACCGAGCATGACCCATCAGCACCCCGGCGAGTCCTTCGGCGCCGCCATTCCCCAGGAGATCACGGCGGAGTTTGTGCGCAGCGAAGTGGCGCGCGGTCGTGCCATCATCCCCGCCAACATCAACCACCCGGAACTGGAGCCGATGATTATCGGTCGCAACTTCCTGGTCAAAATCAACGGCAACATTGGTAATTCCGCCCTGGGCTCCTCCATCGAGGAAGAAGTGGAAAAGCTCACCTGGGGCACCCGCTGGGGTGCGGATACCATCATGGATTTGTCCACCGGCAAAAACATCCACGAAACCCGCGAGTGGATCCTGCGCAATTCCCATGTGCCCATCGGCACCGTGCCCATTTATCAGGCCCTGGAAAAAGTTGGCGGCGTGGCGGAGGATCTAAGCTGGGAAATCTTCCGCGATACCCTGATCGAGCAGGCGGAACAAGGGGTGGACTACTTCACCATCCATGCCGGGGTTCTGTTGCGGTATGTGCCGCTGACCGCCGAGCGGGTCACCGGTATTGTCTCCCGCGGCGGCTCCATCATGGCCAAATGGTGCCTGGCCCATCATCGCGAAAGCTTCCTCTATACCCATTTCGAGGATATTTGCGAAATTATGAAGGCCTACGACGTGTCCTTCTCCCTGGGCGACGGCCTGCGCCCCGGTTCCATCGCCGATGCCAACGACGCTGCCCAGTTCGCGGAATTGGAAACCCTGGGCGAGCTGACCAAAATCGCCTGGCAACACGACATTCAGACCATGATTGAAGGGCCCGGGCATGTGCCCATGCACATGATCAAGGAGAACATGGACAAGCAGCTCCGCGAATGCGGCGAAGCGCCCTTCTACACCCTCGGGCCGCTGACCACGGACATCGCACCGGGCTACGACCACATTACCTCGGGTATCGGCGCCGCCATGATTGGCTGGTATGGTTGCGCCATGCTCTGCTATGTCACGCCCAAGGAGCACCTCGGCCTGCCGGATAAGGACGATGTCAAGGAGGGTATAATCACCTACAAGATTGCTGCCCATGCCGCGGATCTGGCCAAGGGCCACCCCGGCGCTCAACTGCGCGACAATGCCCTGTCCAAGGCCCGCTTCGAGTTCCGCTGGGAGGACCAATTCAATTTGGGGCTCGATCCGGATACAGCCAAGGCCTACCATGACGAGACCCTGCCCAAGGATTCCGCCAAGGTGGCCCACTTTTGTTCCATGTGCGGTCCGAAATTTTGCTCCATGAAAATCAGTCAGGAAGTTCGCGACTATGCTATACAGGGAAGAGCAGCGGGAGGGCCAGCAAATGGCAATCACACGGAAGAGTTAGCGGTTCGCATGATCGATGTGGAGGCGGAAATGCAACAAAAAGCGCGTGAATTCAAGGAGCGGGGCGGCGAAATCTATGTCAACGAAGTGCAATCCACCAACAATCTACAGAAAAAAGAACGAACTGAATAATGCCGACCCAAAAACCGGATTTTAACCGCGACGGTGTGGAGATAATTTCCGAACAGACTGTCTACAACGGTTTTTTCAAGATGAAAGCATTGCGCTTGCGACATAAGTTGTTTGCAGGTGGATGGAGCAATGAAATAACTCGCGAGCTTTTTGTTCGTGACGATGCAGTCGGCGTGGTGCTCTATGACCTGGAGCACGATCTGATCGGTCTGGTCGAGCAATTTCGAATCGGGGCGCTGGAAGAGAGCCATGGCCCATGGTGTCTGGAGGTGGTCGCTGGTATTATCGACAGCAAGGAGAGTCCGGAGCAGGTTGCCGTTCGCGAAATGAAGGAAGAAACTGGCCTGGTGGCCGACAAACTGGAATACATCTGCAATTATCTCGCCAGTCCCGGTGGCAGCAATGAGAAGCTACACTTGTACTGTGGGTACTGTGACCTGAGTCAGGCTGGCGGCATCCACGGTCTGGATGTAGAAGGCGAGGATATTAAAGCTTGTGTGTTCGACGCTGAGCATGTTTTTTCCGCACTCTATCAGGGGCGCTTCAACAATGCGGCTACCCTGATATCCTTGCAATGGTTGCAACAAAAACGTGAACAATTACGCGGATGATGATTGATGGGAAGCGGGAAGTGGGAAGTGGAATAGAAAGTGGAATAGAAAGTGAGAAGTGAAATAGAAAGTCCAAGATATTCTTGGGCGACGCAACGACGGTAGCGACGTTAATGAATTCAGCAGCACGTACATTATTTTTGCGCAGGCGCCGCGTGGAACATGAGAATGAAACGCGTGAGTTCAAGCCTTTGTCTGGGCAACTCCCCGCCGAGGAAGCTCCGGGCAAGCCACGTTATAAGGTAGACCTTTCAAGTCAGCAGGCGGACTGCGAAGCCAACTACCTCCGCTTGCGCAAAATGCTTCCCCAAATGGCCGAGCGCGATAAATGGTTATTCGATATCGGCTCGGGACCGGTGCAAGGCCAATTGGCGGTTGGTGTGGTCGATCGCGCACCCTATACCACCACCTTGGAGCTGACCCAACCGCCGGTGTCGGGTGGCACCACCTCGACGCCCATCCGGCGGCCCAGGCTGATCGTCTGCATGTATCACGATGCCAACATGGCGGAAGTGGTGGCCTGGGAAGATCACCGCCGTTTGCGCCCCCGTTACGACTACCCAAACCGGCAAATGTACCAAAGCGACGAAAAGGCCCAACTCAATCGCTTTTTGGCCGACTGGTTAACACTTTGCCAAGCCGAAGGACGCCGGGCATTTGATTTAGCGGACATAGGATTGTACAAATAGGCGCTAAACAACGGCTATGTTTTCGCGCCCAGTGACGGGCTGCATCCCGCATGGAACAGAACGTGTCAAATCCCAAGCCCCACGCGCCAAGCGAGCACATACCCCACGAACCCGATCAGCCGATTCAGTTGCTGCAGCTAACTGACTGCCACATTGGGCCCGATACCAGCGAAGAGCTGCTGGGACTGAATACCGACGAGAGCCTGCACGACGTGATTCGTCATGTGCGCGAACATCACCCCAGTTGTGACCTGCTGCTGACCACGGGCGATATCGCCAACAACGGTGGTAACAAGACCTACGCCCGCTACCTGGATATCATCAAACACAGTGAAATCGATTACCATGCTTTCGGCTGGTTGCCCGGCAACCACGATTCCCCGGTGGACATGAATGAGGCCATGGACAGGAATGCCCTGACCAAAGAGCTTTTTATCGGCAACTGGCTGATTTTATTGCTGAATACCCAGGTGCCCGGCCACACACATGGCAATCTGGTGGAAGCCGAACTCAATATGCTGGACGAATCCCTGGGCAACCACCGGGACAAGCACGTTCTCATCTTCATGCACCATCAGCCGGTACCCGTGGGCTGTGCCTGGGTGGATACCCAAAAGGTTCGCAGCGAATACGCCTTTTTCAAAATCCTCGACCAATACGATCACGTTCGGGCGGTTGCGTGGGGCCATGTGCATCAGGAGTTTTCCGAGTTGCGCAACGGGGTGCAGTTGCTGGCGACTCCGTCCACCTCCATTCAATTCAAGGCCAAAAGCGATGACTTTGCAGTGGATCACCTGATGCCGGGATATCGCTGGTTCGTCCTCAATCCGGATGGCAGTTTCACCAGTCAGGTGGAACGCATCGAGGAAAAACGCTATCCCATCGAATTCAAATCCGAAGGATACTGAATCCAGCGACAATGGCTTTGCTACTCTATATTCATGGGTTCCTGAGCTCACCCCATTCCCACAAAGCCCAGCAGGTCGAAAGCTGGTTAAAAGACAACAGGCTGGACATTGATTACGCCTGCCCAACCCTGACCGCCTATCCCGATCACGCCATTGCCTGCTTGCAGGACATTGTGGAACAGCACTCGCCGGAACCGGTATATTTGTTGGGAAGTTCCCTGGGCGGGTATTACGCCACCTATCTGGCGGAAAAATACAATCTGCGCGCGGTGCTGATTAATCCGGCTGTGAAGCCCTACCGGCTTATCAGTGACTACCTGAACCAGGATTTGAAAAACTACCACACCGAAGACCATTATCGCCTTGAGCGCCGGCACATCGAAGTATTGCGCGCGCTGGAGACAGACAGGTTACAATACCCCGCCAACTATTGGCTTCTGGTGCAAACCGCCGACGAAACCTTGGATTATCGAGATGCGGTAAACACGTATCGAGGCTGCCGACAAACAGTGGAGCGAGGCGGCGATCACGGTTTCCAGGGTTTTGAACGCTGGCTGCCGGACATTATTCGATTTTTCACTGCCCCGTGACGTTTTAATCAAGTGGTAATCAATGGCTAATTACTCCGCGGAAGATATCGAAGTACTCACGGGCCTGGAGCCGGTGCGCAAGCGACCCGGCATGTACACGGATACCAGTCGGCCCAATCACCTGGTCCAGGAAGTCGTGGACAACAGCGTGGACGAAGCATTGGCCGGCCACGCCACCAAGATAGAGGTTGTGCTGCACAAGGACCAATCCGCCACGGTGACCGATGACGGTCGTGGGATGCCGGTGGACATTCACCCCGAACAAGGCAAGCCCGGGGTGGAGGTAATACTTGGCACCTTGCACGCCGGAGGAAAATTTTCCAACAAGAACTACCAGTTTTCCGGCGGTCTGCACGGTGTGGGGGTGTCGGTGGTCAATGCGCTATCGACCTTGCTGGAAGTGACCATTCGCCGCGACGGCAGTGTCTATCGTATGGGCTTCGGCGACGGCGACAAGGCCAGCGAGCTGGAAGTGATCGACACCTGCGGAAAGCGCAATACCGGTACCAGTATTCGATTCCTGCCCAATCCCAAATATTTCGACTCGCCTAAATTCTCAGTGTCGCGCATGCGCCACGTGCTGCGCGCTAAAGCGGTGTTGTGCCCCGGTCTGCAAGTGACCTTTCTCGACGAACAAAGTGGTGAGAAGGATGAATGGTGCTATGAAGATGGATTAAAAGATTACTTGTTGCAAGCCATCCATGGCTGGGAGGCCCTGCCTGCCGAGCCCTTCGTCGGCAGTTTTTCCGGCAGCAGCGAAGCAGTGGATTGGGCCATTCAATGGCTGCCGGAAGGCGGCGAGCTGACCCAGGAAAGTTACGTCAATCTGATTCCCACCGCCCAGGGCGGCACCCACGTCAATGGCCTGCGCACTGGCCTGATGGAAGCCATGCGCGAATACTGTGAATTTCGCAACCTGTTGCCGCGCGGTGTCAAATTGGCGCCGGACGATTTGTGGAACAACTGCTGCTACGTTCTATCCTCAAAACTACAAGACCCTCAATTTTCCGGCCAGACCAAAGAGCGCCTGTCTTCGCGGGAAGCGGCCGCTTTCGTGTCGGGCGTTGCCAAGGACGCTTTCAGCTTGTGGTTGAATCAGAACACGGAAGATGGTGACAGGCTGGCCGACTTTTGCATCAACAATGCGCAAAAGCGCGTGCGTTCCAGTAAAAAAATTGTGCGCAAAAAAATTACCCAGGGGCCGGCGCTGCCCGGCAAGCTGGCGGATTGCGCGTCGGATGATGCGGCGCGGGGTGAATTGTTTTTGGTGGAAGGTGATTCGGCTGGCGGATCGGCCAAGCAGGCCCGCGACCGCGAATTTCAGGCCATCATGCCCCTGCGCGGAAAAATTCTTAACACCTGGGAAGTGGAAAGCCAGGAAGTCCTGGCCTCGCAAGAGGTACACGATATTTCGGTAGCGTTGGGCATCGAACCGGGCAGTGACGATCTCGACAACCTGCGCTACCACAAAGTTTGCATCCTCGCCGACGCCGACTCGGATGGCCTGCACATTGCTACCTTGTTGTGCGCCTTGTTCGTTCGGCACTTCCGGCCCATGGTGGCCGCCGGCCACGTTTATGTGGCCATGCCGCCGCTGTATCGCATCGACGTGGGCAAGGATGTTTACTATGCCTTGGACGACAGCGAAAAGCAGGGCATTCTCGACCGAATTGCCGCCGAAAACAAAAAAGGCAAAATCAATGTACAGCGATTTAAAGGATTGGGCGAAATGAACCCCCTGCAACTACGCGAAACAACCATGGCCCCGGATACGCGACGCTTGGTGCGCCTTACCATCGAAGCCGGCGACGATACCAACCAGATGCTGGATATGCTGCTCGCCAAAAAACGTGCGGGTGATCGCAAGGAATGGTTGGAAAGTAAAGGGGATAAGGCGGATGTTGTTTTGTGAGACGGGAGACGTGAATAGTGAATGGTGAATCGTGCACGATACAGCTTTGCGCGGTTGAGCGGGTACTGTTTCGGAGTGAATAGGTGCAGGACAGCAGCGGGACGGGGCTAGTGTCCTGTCTGACTAATTCGCATTATTTCAGAGCCTAAATCAGGCGCTAGTACAAGGCGCACTCCGCCGGGAATAGTGG
>JBBDIU010000140.1:11896-13236 GCA_040880205.1 Cellvibrionaceae bacterium | reverse complement strand
TCCGGGCGTGCTTGACGGCATTCAACCGGCCTGCACCTACCCCGATTCCCATTCCACTCGCCTGGAAGTGGCCGACTGTGTATTGCTGGAAAACTATTACCGCTCCGATGAGTTCGCCCGCCTAGTGGATGGTTTGGATGAAACGGCAATCAATGCCAGGAAAGCGTCCATCGCCGGACACCTGGATCAGCAAGCCTGCGGGGCCTGGGCGCGCTCCTTTGGGCATTCGAACAATCCGGGCAATTTCGAACGCGGTGGCGAGATCACCAACAATTGCCAGTTACCACAAAACTGGGTCTACGATCCCCAAAGCAATCCCGACGGGGTTCGCTGTTCACAACCGGACCACGAAATTGCCTTGTGGGGCCAAGCTCCGGGCCAGGATTACGGGCGGCCCTATTACGATAACGCCGGCGTGCAATACGGTTTAGCGGCGCTAAACGCAGGCGCCATTAACGCAGAGGAGTTCGTAACACTCAACGAGAACATTGGCAGCAACGGCGTGGACCGCCAGTTCCAAAAAAACCGGCTGGCAGCCGATCCGGAAACCATGGCGCTGGCCTACCGCATGGGCATGGTCACCGATCCACGCCAGTGGGCGAAAACGCCCATCATCGATTTGCGTGGCAACGATAACTCCGGAATTCACATGAACTGGCGGGCCTTCGCAGTGCGTGATCGTCTGGACCGGGTGTTGGGTCATCACGACAATCAAATCATTTGGCGCTATGGCCCTGGCTTGCTACCGCCGGAAGGTTCGGGATTAACCGAGCTGGCGCTGGAGACGATGGACGAATGGCTGACCGCAATCAATGCAGACTCTTCCGATCTGCCCCGCGAACAAAAAGTGATTAACAACAAGCCGGAAGCTGCCCGCGACTTTTGCTTGATTGGCGATGATGTTCAAACCAAGGTAACCGACTTTGCGCGCTGCGACGCCGACCCGATTCTCGCCTATTACGAATCGCCCCGGCAGGTCGCCGGCGGACCGCTGGCTGAAAATATTCTGAAGTGTTCACTGAAGCCGCTGACTCGCACCGATTACAACCACGAATTCAGCGACCAACAATGGAAACGCTTACAGTCCGCTTTTCCGCAAGGTGTTTGCGATTGGAGCAAGCCCGGCGTCGGCATGCAACCGACGATTCCCTGGTTGGATTACAGCAACGGTCCGGGCGGTGAACCCCTGCCGGCGGCGCCGAGTTCGGTGGGCTTATAAAAAGTCGCTAGTCTCTAATCTCTAGTCTCTAGTCAAAACAATACAGACCGAGCCAAAACAATTTGACCTGATCGTATCGATAATACTTGACAGGACTTTAGTAGGTCGACTTTCATGCTAG
>JBBDIU010000140.1:0-11796 GCA_040880205.1 Cellvibrionaceae bacterium | reverse complement strand
CGACTAGCGACTAGCGACTAGCGACTAGCGACTAGCGACTAGCGACTAGCGACTAGCGACTATTATCTATCCCTAATTCCTCCCACATCGCATCCACGCGTTCCTTGACCGCCGGATCCATCGCAATTGGGCGGCCCCATTCGCGGTTGGTTTCGCCGGGCCATTTGTGAGTGGCATCGAAGCCGACCTTCGAACCCAGGCCGGATACCGGTGAGGCGAAATCTAAATAATCGATGGGAGTGTTTTCTACGATCACCGTATCGCGGGCTGGATCCATGCGGGTGGTCATGGCCCAGATCACATCCTGCCAGTCGCGGGCGTTAACGTCCTCGTCGGTGACAATTACGAATTTGGTGTACATGAATTGTCGCAGGAACGACCACACGCCCATCATCACGCGCTTGGCGTGGCCTGGGTACTGTTTTTTCATAGTGACCACGGCCATACGGTAGGAGCAACCTTCCGGCGGTAAATAAAAATCCACAATTTCCGGAAACTGTTTTTGCAGAATCGGAACAAAAACTTCATTCAGAGCAAGGCCGAGAACGGCGGGTTCGTCCGGCGGGCGGCCAGTGTAAGTGCTGTGGTAAATCGGATCCTTGCGGTGGGTGATCGTTTCGACGGTAAAAACCGGAAAGCGCTCTACTTCGTTGTAATAACCGGTGTGGTCACCAAAAGGCCCTTCATCGGCCATGTCGTTGGGGTCAATGGTGCCTTCCAGAATAAATTCGGCACTGGCCGGCACTTGCAGATCGTTGAAAAGACTTTTGATGACTTCGGTTTTATCGCCCCGCAATAAACCGGCAAAGCCGTATTCGGACAAGCTGTCGGGCACTGGCGTTACTGCGCCAAGAATAGTAGCCGGATCGGCACCGAGCGCGACGGAGACGGGGAAGGGCTTGTCGCCGTGTTTGAGCTGCCAATCACGGAAATCAAGCGCGCCGCCACGGTGGCTTAACCAACGCATTATTAACCGGTTTTTTCCCAGCACCTGCATGCGGTAGATGCCAAGATTCTGCCTTTCCTTCTCGGGGCCGCGAGTGATTACAAGCGGCCAGGTAATTAATGGCCCCACATCGCCAGGCCAGCAGGTTTGAATGGGCAGTTTGTTAAGGTCGACATCGTCGCCCCGCAAAACCACCTGTTGGCAGGGTGCCTTGTTAACAACCTTCGGCCCCATGTTGAGCACTTTCTTGAGAACCGGCAGCTTGTCCCAGGCGTCTTTCAATCCTTTCGGTGGGTCCGGCTCTTTTAGATAGGCCAACAACTTGCCCACTTCGCGCAGTGCTTCCGGCGACTCCTCGCCCATGCCCATGGCCACGCGCTTGGGTGTTCCGAACAGGTTGGCCAGTACCGGTATATCAAATCCCTTGGGGTTTTCGAATAGTAAAGCGGGGCCGCCGGCCTTCAAGGTTCGGTCGCAGATCTCAGTGATTTCTAGTTTGGGGTCAACGGAAAGGTTGATGCGCTTGAGTTCACCGATTTTTTCCAGCTGATCGATAAAGTCGCGCAGATCTTTATATTTCATGCGAGCGCCTGCTTTGAGCTGTTCGCACAGGAATTCTGTTTTATTTGCGTTTCATCGACAGGAAGAACTCGTCGTTGCTCTTGAAATCCTTGAGCTTGCTCACCAGGAATTCGGTGGCGGCGATGTCTTCCATGTCGTGCAACAGTTTGCGCAAAATCCATGCGCGTTGCAGTTCTTCCTCGGTCATCAACAGGTCCTCGCGGCGGGTGCCGGAGCGGCGGATATTGATGGAGGGATAAATGCGTTTCTCGGCAATTTTTCGGTCCAGGTGCAATTCCAAATTGCCGGTGCCCTTGAACTCTTCGTAAATCACTTCGTCCATTTTCGAGCCGGTATCAATCAAGGCTGTCGCAATGATCGACAGGCTGCCGCCTTCCTCAATGTTGCGGGCCGCGCCAAAGAAGCGCTTGGGTCGTTCCAGGGCGTGGGCGTCCACACCGCCGGTCAGCACCTTGCCGGACGAAGGTACAATGGTGTTGTAAGCGCGCGCCAAGCGAGTGATGGAGTCGAGCAGGATGATAACGTCTTTCTTGTGCTCCACCAGCCGTTTGGCCTTCTCAATTACCATTTCCGCCACTTGTACGTGACGAGTGGGTGGCTCATCGAAAGTGGATGCGACCACTTCACCGCGCACCGAGCGCTGCATTTCCGTCACTTCCTCTGGACGTTCGTCAATCAATAGCACAATCATGTGGCACTCGGGATTGTTGCGAATGATCGACTGGGCAATGTGCTGCATCATGATGGTCTTGCCCGCCTTGGGCGGTGCGACAATCAAGCCCCGCTGGCCCTTGCCGATGGGCGACACCAGATCGATCATCCGCCCGGTCAGGTCCTCGGTGGACCCATTACCGGCTTCCAGTTTTAAGCGTTGATCGGGAAATAGGGGGGTGAGGTTTTCGAAGAGAATCTTGTTGCGGGAGTTTTCAGGCTTGTCGTAGTTGATCTCCGCCACTTTGAGAAGAGCAAAGTAGCGCTCGCCTTCTTTCGGAGGCCGAATCTTTCCGGCAATGAAATCACCAGTGCGCAAGTTAAAACGGCGAATTTGGCTGGGCGATACGTAGATATCGTCAGGGCCCGCAAGATAGGAGCTGTCGGCCGAACGCAAAAAGCCAAATCCGTCCTGTAAAATTTCCAATACCCCATCCCCGTAAATGTCCTCGCCGCTCTTGGCGTGGCGCTTGAGGATGTTGAAAATCACATCCTGTTTGCGGGACCGGGCCAGGTTTTCAAGCCCCATCTCCTTGGCGATTTCGATGAGTTCTTCAATGGGTTTGGTTTTCAGATCGGTTAGGTTCATAGGTGTATTGTGAGTATTTATCCAGAGGTTAAGTTGTATTAAGGAGTGGCACTATGCCGGGAAAGAACTGAGGGTTTTTGCCTGATTAAAAGACCGGGTGCAAAATTGTTGTAGTTGTGGCTTTTATGCCGCAGCGAGTGTTTCGGACGTTTGGTTACGGTGAATAAACCACTATATCTGGGTTTAAACACCCAATCTTCTGAGTTTTGCCGCTGATCTGGGCCGTCTCGGTATAAATCGCTGCAGGCTTTTGCTCAAGTCTTTACTCGCCTTTATCAAAGCCTGACATTTATAGTCGTCAGCCCAGGGCTGATAACTATGGACGCCGTGGACCTGATTCTGCTTCTTCCAAATTACCGGCTCAATCCAACATCCAGCCAAGTCTGGCAACTGGCTTGAATTCGCGTTTCACACTTTGGTTTGCACCATGGTTTCGCACTATGGGAAACGGGTAGTGTTGATTACAACGATAAGGGAACTGGAAAGAGTCGCCGCTGGGAAGTTCGCGAGATTGACCAGAGTATAGCGACAAAAAGTCAGCAGTGCAAAAATAAATACTGCATTTTCCGGACCAACGGCACAGGTTCGAAGGTGGGCAGCCGGCAGTGGGAAATCGGCCCTCGGATCGACTTCCCACCGCCCATCCCCTATGTGTTGGCGTTAACAAATTCCGTCAGCTGAGTTTTGGAAAGTGCCCCTACCTTCATGGCTTCCATGTTGCCCCCTTTGAATAGCATCAGGGTCGGAATGCCGCGGATGTTGAATTTGGCGGGGGTTTCGGTGTTCGCATCCACGTCCATCTTGCAGATCTTGACCTTGCCCTGATACTCCCCGGCCAGCTCTTCCAACACGGGAGCGATCATTTTGCAGGGACCGCACCAAGCCGCCCAGAAGTCCACCAACACCGGCTCCGCGGCTTTTAATACGTCATCTTCAAAGCTCGAATCGGTTACATGAACAATGGCGTCACTCATAGTGTTGTCTCCAGAAACTGTAAATTCGGTGCGCCGCCGCAGCTTAGCCGGGTTGAGGGAAATAGGCAAAAATTCCGTACCTTTGTAAATGCTACAGGATTCGGCTCATTGTGGACACGTTGGGATTGGCGCGATCACGCGTGCTTCCGCGCCGGACTCCAACTGTAGCTGCATGATAAGCACCCGCTAGCAGCGGTTCAAGAGGTGAAAGCCGAAGATCATCGAGCTATGCGGTTTTCCGTGTGCGGCCAGCCCGGTGTCGCGGTGGCCGGAGGCCTCCCCAAACAATAATGGCGGCATCGGGTCTAGGACCCACTCATTTCCATGAAGCTCGCCAGGACGTCGTTGAGAAAGCGACGCCCCCTGGGGGTCGCGGCCAACCGCCCGGGGTCTTGACAGAGTAGCTGTTCGTCCCGCAATCGGTTTAGGCAAGACGTGAGGGCGTCGAGTTCCAATCCAGTGCGGCTCGGGTAATACTCAGCGGGAACCCCGGCATTTAGCCGCAAACAGTTCATCATGAATTCCAGTGGCAGGTCCGCGCGGGGGATCCGGGACCAGTGATTATCCAGCGGTGTATTGGCGATATAGTGGGCGGGAAGGCGCGTTTTGTGGCTGCGCCATATCGTGCCGTCGTCAGCTTGAGTGATCTTGCCGTGAGCGCCGGCACCGATGCCCAGGTAGTCACCGAATTCCCAGTAATTGTAGTTGTGCCGACACCGGCGACCGGCTCTGCTGTATGCGGAAACTTCATATTGTCGATAGCCGGCATCCCGCAACAGCTGTTCACCGGCGTCTTCGATATCCGCCAGAACATCGGCGTTTGGCAACACGGGTGGATTGCTGTAGAAGGCCGTATTGCGTTCGATGGTGAGTTGATACCAGGAGATATGGGCCGGACCCAATGCCACCAGCTGCGTCAGGTCCGTCAGCGCCTCGGTTAGTGATTGTTGTGGCAGACCGTGCATCAAGTCCAGGTTGAAGTTGTCGAAACCTGCGCGACGGGCGGTTTCCACGGCGCGGAGCGCGTCCTCGCGGCTGTGTATGCGCCCCAGCGCTTGTAGCTGGTGGTCGTGTAGGCTCTGAATGCCTATCGACAGGCGATTAACGCCCGCGCGCCGGAAATCGGCGAAGCGCTGTTGCTCCACGGTACCCGGGTTGGCTTCCAGGGTTATTTCCGCGTCGGTCGCCAAGCCAATGCGCTGGTCGGCGGCATTCAACACGGCCTCGATACTGTTTGCGGTAAACAGGCTGGGGGTGCCACCGCCGAAAAAAATACTTTGCAGCTTGCGCCCCTGCGCCGCACCGGCGTCGTGTTCAAGATCGGCAAGCAAACTGCTTACGTAGCTCTGTTCGGGCATGGTTTCCGGTAGGGCGTGAGAATTAAAATCACAGTAGGGGCACTTGCGCACGCACCAGGGGATATGAACATACAGAGCAAGGGGAGGAAGTGCGAAGTAGGGCATACGGGGCAGGCACAGGGAACAACAAGGTGTAGACTATACGCCCGAGCCACTCGGCGGGCAAACTTTTCCGGGCTGTGAATCTAAATGGCTAGTCATCCAGGCGCGTACGCGCTCAAATGCCCATCGCAACAACTTAATCTTTCACAAAACAACGGTCGATTGTGCGTCGGGATCCGCGCGACACACCGACCGCCAACGGAGAAACTCCCGGGGTGCTTTGGATTTATGCAATGCAACTGATAGCACGTTTGAGGTCGACATCGTGCCTAACGGTGCTCTCCATCGGTGTTTTGTGTTCACTGGCTGCCCGCGCCGAGATTGATCTGGAGGTGCGAGGCGTGCCAGATCCCGCCCAAGAAAACATCCGCATGCACTTATCCAAGTGGGACGAGCTGCCAGGCGACAACCCGGATGTATTGCGCAATGCAATGCATCCGGCAGTGACCGAAGCCTTGCGCGCTCTGGGTTATTACCACGCGGAAGTGGATTATGCCCTACGGGGCGACCAGTTAACGTTGAACATTGAACCCGGCCCACGATTACAGTGGGGCGAAGTTGATGTTACCGTGTTGAGCAAGGGCGAGCCGGTGGACGATGAATTCTGGCAACTAATAGCCAACCATCCGTTTACCGATGAACAGGTTTTTAGCCACCGCGTTTACGAGGACTATAAAAATAGTCTATTGACCTTCGCCAGTCGGCAGGGCTATCTGGACGCGCAACTTGTTCGCAATCGTCTGCGTATCAATATTCAGGAACAGCGCGCTGGCGTGGTGCTGCATGTCGAAGTGGGCGAGCGTTATAAAATTACCGATGTCACGTTTTCCGATTCGCGTCTAGCCCCGGAACTGGTTGAGCAAATTGCCCAAGTACCCGAAGGCGAGTGGTACAGCGCCAACATCGTGGGAAGTGTCTACAATCGCTTGCTCAACACAGGTTATTTTGCCGGTGTCGACATCAATGTAGAGCGTGTGCCTCCCAACCAAGCGCATTTGCATATCAACCTTCAGGACTTGCCCAAGCACCGCGTATCCACCGGGGTGGGCTTTGATACAGACACCGGCCCCTGGATAAAACTGCGTTGGGAAAGGCCCGTGATCAACGATCGCGGCCACGGTTTTACCACCGAATTACAGCTTTCGAGAATCGCGCCGGAACTGGAGGCCCAGTATCGAATTCCCTGGGGACATCCACAAAATGAATATGTGAGCTGGGACACTGGCTGGCGCATGCAAGACACGGAAGATGTGGAAACCACAATTTTTACCACCGGCCTTTCCTACCACCGGGTGATTGGTGAAAGGTGGCGTTACAGCTTCCATGCCGACTTCGAAAACGAAACCTCGCAACAGGGCGACCAGCCCGAAGTGTCCGCTACTTATGTCATTCCCAGCGTCCGTTTTTCGCGCCGCGATTTCAGGGGCGACGCCACCGACCCCAATCGGGGTTACCGCTACTGGCTGCACGTGGGAACCAGTAACGACAGCTTGGGTTCCGACACCGACTTTCACCGCTTTAACGGTGGGCTTAACACGATTTTCACCGCTTGGGAAAAGCACAGCCTGGTAGCGCGAGTGGAATTCGGTGTGATTGCCACCGATGATTTTCGCGCGGTGCCTCTGTCCCAGCGTTTTTTCACCGGTGGCGACCAAAGCGTACGCGGCTACGAGTTCCAAAGCATCGCGCCACGCGATGCCGATAACGACTTGACCGGCGGCGAGCGGCTCACCGTGGGCAGCGTGGAGTACCGCTACCAATTCCTTCCCACCTGGAAGGCCGCATTGTTTGTGGACCAAGGCCGCGCATACCTGGAGGACGATACCGTCCGGTTTGACGACAGCGGCCAACCGAATCGCGACAGCGGCCGGGAGTATCGCACCGGCGCCGGCGTGGGGGTGCGTTGGAAGTCACCGGTGGGATTGATCGCTTTCGACATTGCCGCGCCGATTAATGACGACTATGAAAGCGGTGTTCGGGTGCATCTCTACTTGGGAACGCCGCTATGATGCGACGGCTTCCCCGTTGGGCCCGTTGGATGCTGGCGTTATTGCTGGTATTGCTCGCGTTATATCTGCTGGTGTTGGTATTGCTAACGTCCACCGCTTTCAGTCGTTTTGTGCTGAACAGGGTGGAAGCGGTGGTCCCGGAGCTCGCATTCAGTGATGTTTCCGGCAGTTTCACCGAAGGGTTGCATTTTAACTTCGAATATAGCATCCCGGGAACGCAGGTGCAGGTGGACCAAGCCGACCTTGCACTGGGCTTGGGTTGTGTTTGGCAATCGACGGTTTGCATCGACCGGCTGCACCTGACAAGGCTGCACATTATCCTAACCGAGATCACGGAAGAGGAACCGTCGGACGCGGAGGCCACGGCGCTGCCGGAAATCGTTCTACCAGTGAACATTGTTGTCGATTCACTGGTGGTGGGCTCGCTGCTTGTCCGGCAAAACGATGCTCAACAGGGCGATACGCCCATCTATCAACTGGACGACCTTCAAGCGTCGTTGGCGTGGAGCGGCAGCACCCTGACCGTTGCCGAACTTCGTGGCAGCGACCCATACTGCCGCTGGTCCGCTGTCAGCGAGATCACCTTTATCAATCAGTATCCCGTGAATGCCCGGTTGGACTGCGAGTCCGTCGCCGGTTATGGCGACGCGGCGGTGGACTTCTCCGGCGACTTACAACAATTGAACGTCGCACTGGAGGCAAGAGCCGTGTCCGAGTACACGGTTGATCCAGCAGAAGTCCAAGCCTTTGTTACGCTTGACGTGCTGGATCCGCAATTGCCCATGGCACTGACCGCCAACACTCGCGGTAATGTCCAAGTGCTGGCCGGGGAGCAGCGCGTATCCTTCGATTTCGCTCGGCTGAACGCGGAGGGTCCACTTTTGAACCCCGCCATTAACGCCGAGTTTATTTTCGAGAATGAAATCTGGGCCGGTCGCAATACCTTGAATTTGGCAGCGACCGCCAGCACCGAACAGCTGACACTGGAATCGCTTACCCTGGAACTGCCCGAGGGCCAACTCAGCGCGGCCGGCGAATTGGCTTACGCTGAAGCACTTAACTGGAATGGGCGACTCGACTGGCGCAATATCGATCTAACCCAGTTCAACAGCGAACTGGCCGGCGTGGTCTCCGGTGGGCTGTCATCGCGGGTGGATATAGTGGAGGGCGATCTGAGTGCGCAGGTCGAACTTGAATCCATTTCCGGCACCTGGCTGGAAAAACAATTCACCGGCAGCGGAGAATTCGACTGGCAAAACCAAACCTTGAGTATTGCCGGATTGCGTGTTCAGCAGGGCGCCAATCGCGTCTCCGCCGCCGGTGATTACAGCTCCAGTGGCAGCGTGGATCTGGCGGTTCAGCTCAACTTGCCGGCCCTGGGAGATTTCATCCCCGAAGCCTGGGCGCCACAAGGCAGCGGCGAGCTGCGCGGCCATATCAAACTCGCGGGCAGCCTGGACGATATAATCGTGGACAGCGAGCTGGCGGTAAGCGATGTCACCTACAGCGATTTACATCTGGGCCGTGGCCAATTACGCCTACAATGGTTTGGCCGCAGTCAGCGCGCTGGCCAACTCGAACTGTCCCTGCAACAGTTGACAGTGGCGGAGAACATTATCGCTGACCTGAGCTTGAGTGGGCGGGGCAACGTGGAGCAACACTCGCTGCGGCTAAGTCTCGCGGGTCTGCAAGAGAATCAGGATAAAAGCGCCGAGCTGGCGTGCAGCGGCGGTTTCGAAAACGGGCAATCAGCGGATCCTTTCGAGCGCTGGATTGGTAGTTGTACCCAACTAACGCTGGGGTTCGCCCTGGCGGAAGAACAACAAACCTGGCGATTGGCCGCGCCCATTCAGGTTCAGGCACAACCGCAACAACCGGCGATTACCCTGTCCGATTTTTGTCTGACCAACAATCCTTCGCGTTTGTGCAGCCGGGAGGCCATTCGCTATACGCAGGGTGACTTGTCCGGCTTGACGCTGAGTGGCGAGCAACTGCCCACCCGCTGGTTACAACCTTGGTTGCCGGGTGAGCAGGTGGCGGTGGACGGCAGCTGGCAATTTCGACTGGCGGCGGAGCAACTGCTGAACGAACCGCGGTTGCAGGCCGATGTCAGCAGCAACAGTCTGGTCGTCCGTTGGCAGCCCCAAGCGCAATCACCGGTGGTGTTGAACGTTACCAATATCAACCTGGGCTGGCGCTGGTTGGATCAACAGCAGCAACTGACTTGGCAACTGCAAACGGAACGAAGTGGTTCCAGCCAGGGCGGGCTAACTATTGATGGCAACCAACTCGCCGGCAACCTCACCATTAACCAATTGCAACTTCGCGATTACGCCCGGCTATTTTTGCCCGGGCCGGAGGATCAATTGGCTGGCGAAGTCAACGCAACGCTGACTTTGACCGGCACCGTTCGACAGCCGGTATTGGCCGGCCAGGTGGCGCTGACCGATGGCCTGTTCGGTACCGAGGCATTGCCCGTACCCTTGAGGGATATACAACTGACTCTGGATGTTGACGACAATCGCGCCGTCGCGGACGGCAGTTTCCGCGCTGCCGAGAGCGAAGGGGAGATCGGCGGACAGTTCATTTGGCGCGACAATACCTGGTCCGGCGAGTTGGCGGTATCGGCGGAGCCCCTGATTCTGCGACCAGAACCGGACGTGGTTCTGCATGTCGCCCCCGATCTACGCTTTGAGTTGTCGCCACAGCGCATCACCATTGCCGGTGAAGTGCGCGTACCGCGCGCGGAAATTGAAATTACCGAGTTACCCGAACAAGCGGTGAGTGTTTCGTCCGACGCGGTTATGGTTGGCGATGGGGAAGCAGCGGAAACCGACGCGCGGCTGCAAATCAGCACCAACATCCAACTGGTTCTCGGTGACGCGGTTCAGTTTGAAGGCTTCGGGCTGGAAACACGAGTCACTGGCAATCTGACCCTACAACAGAGCGTGAGCGAACTGCTGAAAGCGAATGGAATATTGCGTTTGGTGGAAGGCCGCTACCAGGCTTACGGCCAAAACCTGGCGATCAGAAACGGCGATTTGGTATTTGTCGGCGACATTGACAATCCGCAGCTGCGCCTGGAGGCGGTTCGCGCCGATACGCCCGAGGGTGTGGTGGTGGGCCTGCGCGCTTCCGGCGCCGCGCGGGACCCGGAGATCAGTATTTTTTCCCGGCCAGACATGCCGCAGCAAGCGCAACTCAGCTACCTGCTGACGGGTAATCCACCGGGCGCCAGAGGGGAGACCGACCCGCAAACCGCCGCCGCGGAAGCGGCCCTGAGCTATGCGCTGGAATCGAACCTTGGCGAAGGTATCACCCGCCGCGCCGGCAGCGCCCTGGGGATCGACGACTTGCAGGTTACCGCGGGTTCCAGCGAAAACGGAACCCAAATCGGTCTCAGCGGCTACGTGACGCCCAATCTCTTGGTTCGCTATGGCGTCGGTGTGTTCGACGCCATCAACACCTTGACGCTCCGCTACCAGCTAACCAAGAGTGTTTACCTTGAAGCCACCAGTGGCGAAAGCAGTGACATTGGCATATTGTGGACGTTCGAGAGCGACTAATAGCTTGCAAGCCCTCGCCACGGCACGCCGCAATATTTGTCGAAACAGTCAGCCTGGCCCTAAACTATTCATTCGCCCATTAAACAGATCGTCCTGATTTGTTTAATGGGTCGCCCGCGATATACTGGCGACGATGTCGGAATCGTTCTGGTATGTTTCTGACAACGAACGGACAATAAGCATGGCTCCGACCAATCAGCTTTCTTCCATCGTGCTCCACTTTGAAACCGACCAAGTACGGCGTCTGGCACTTGAGGAGGTGAATTTATCGGAGCCGGCGGAAGGAATTCGCTGGCTGCATCTGGCCGGCGATGTGGGACGAAGCCGGGAGTGGTTGCAAAATAATTCACCGCTTGATAGCACCCATATCGAGGCATTGTGCAAGGAACTTACCCGGCCGCGCCTATTCGTCGACAGCGACAAGAACATCATGCTGACCTTGCGCACCGCGAGGACGACCGCGGACTTGCCTTTGGATTATATGTCGCTGCGGGTGTGGGCGAGCGGCAAGCAACTGATATCCGTCTCCCTGAAAACAACTGACATTGTTGACGATTTCATAGCCCATTCGCATTCCCAGCGCAAATCCGTGGTCTCCACCGAGCAGTTGCTGCTGGAGCTGTCTCAATTCATTACCGCTGAGTTTACCGGCCAGGTCCACGATCTGGACGAGGAAATCAATGCGCTGGAATACGACTGGGAGGAGAACCAGTCGGTGGACATTGGCGAATTGGTGTCGGTTAGACAGAAAGTCTCGCGCATCAGCCGGTATCTCTCGCCGCAGTTGGAAGCGGTGCAAAAAACCGAGCAGTTAATCGCCGAGCAGGATTTGCCCAAGGCCATGAAAAAGCGCTACCACGATGGCTGGCGGGAAGTGGTCAACCGCGTGCGTCGCGATCTTGAAGCCCTGGCGGAAATGCGAGAACGAGTAACCATCCTCAGCGACACCTTGCAGCAGG
>JBBDIU010000139.1:0-13283 GCA_040880205.1 Cellvibrionaceae bacterium | reverse complement strand
GCATACCCTTTACCGCGCCTGCCATGATGATCAGCCCCGATACCAAACAAATCACCTTGGGCGATGAGCAAATTATAATTGCGGGGGATTTTGACGGCGCCAGGCGTACCGTGCATATGAACATTGACAGCCACGATGATGCCACTCCGTCGGTTCAGGGCTACTCCATCGGCCGCTGGGAAGGCGATACACTGGTCATCGACACAAGGCATTTTAGCGAGCACGCATTGGGCAACGGCTTCGGGATTCCGTCCGGTTCCCAAAAACATATGGTGGAAAAACTGACGCTTAATGAAGACGGGAAAAGCCTGGCCTACCAGTTCGAGCTAACCGATCCGGAATTTCTCGCCAGCAGCATCAGCGGTGAAGTAACCTGGGCCTATCGCCCGGATTTGACGTTCGCACCCGCGGAATGCGATCCCGATAATGCCCGGCGCTTTATTGGCGAATGATCTTTTTAGTGGGCGTCGGCAGTTGGAGTCAAGGGTTGGGGTTGCCATAACCTAGTGCTTGACGTTCCTTGTAGGTCAGCGACCGCCACAAGCATTCTAGCGGACCAAAGCGGAAGTGTTTCAGCCAGATTGGCGACAACCATAGTTGCAGCGCCCAGATGCCGAAGACAAATGCGATCTGCCCGACTCGCTCCACCTGCGCGAACAAACCCAGCCCGTGGCCATAAAAGATAAAACCGCAAAGCAATGTATGCATGATGTAGTTGGTAAACGCCATACGACCGACAGCGGCAAGTCGATTGGTCAGTCCGGTCAAACGCTGGTGCTTAAGCAGCAAAACTGTTCCCGCCATCCAACCCAGGCTAACCAGAATACTGCCCCAGTAATTGAACTGATAACCGAGGAACATGGACTCCAATCCCCAATTATTGCTGAAGTTCCAATGGATCCCGAATGCGACAACCGGCAGCCCAACCACCGCGGCCGCGGCCAAAAAGCGCAGGTAAACGGTGTTGCTGGCCTGGGCGGTCAGCACGCCCGTCCGGTACAGCGCCATACCTAGCAACATCATGCCGGCCGCTCGCCAGAAACCCCAGATCAGGAACACGAAGGTGTGCATTTCCAGTGTCGCGGGCAATCGTGCGGTCATCTGATCCGCCCAACCGCCTTGATAGGCTGCGATTTCCGTGGCCAGTTGCTGGGCGTCAGGACGCCAACTGGGCAGTATCCCTTCGGCCACCACGGTCTCCGGCAAGGTGGGCAGCGCCATGCCCATGAGCAGGTAGATAACCGACGAAACCGAGAGAAAAACCAGCGCGAGCACAACCAGATTTCGAGGTCTCAGGTTGCGCAGCGGATACAGTAAAAAAGCACAGATCGCATAGAGAAACAGTATGTCACCAAACCAAAGCAGGTACGCATGTGCGGCACCGAATAGTAACAACCAAAAGTTTCGACGATAATGATAAGCCGTTGCGGAACCGCCCTGTGCCGCAACGCGCTCGCTGAAAAGAATGATGCCGGCTCCAAACAGCATGGAGAACAGCGCCATCATTTTCTGGTCGGCAAGTAGGTGGCTCAGGTACCACACCACACCATTGATGCCTTCCAGTGAACCCCATGCACTGGGGTTGACATAGCTGGCCATTGGCATGGAAAAGGCCTGGATATTCATCACCAGAATGCCGAGCACGGCCAGCCCGCGCAGAACATCCAGCGAATTGATACGCTGTGTGGCAGGTGAGGTCATACACTTTTCTCTCTTATTTTCCATTATTTAAGCAAAAACGAATTCGCTGATGCTATTGCTCCCTTTTCCTGTTTTATAGCAAGGGTCCGGGCATCGTATACTCTGAACACTACCTCGCCTAGTCGATCGACAGGAGTAGATTTCGACAGATGAGCCCAAGTCATCACCTGACGCTAGCTCGAAGGTCTTTATCCGCGGTGCCTGGTCGAGTTTCAGCCCACACGCTTAAGATTACGACAAAGGTAGGCCAGAAAACCGTGTTGACAAGATCATGAATGCTGGCGGACCAGCGCATATGGCCAAGTGAAGCCAAGTCATCCCGCAGATCCAGGAATTCCAGCCCGCTTGCTACCAGGAATACCGGCAACAAACTTAGCCAGTCCAGCCGTCCACGTCGCCACAGAGCTACCGTCAGGAAAAACACTGCCAATCCGATATGGATATGGATCGCATCCTTGGACAGGTCGACGAGGTCTAGAACAATAAGCTTTAAGCTTTGATAGGTGGACGTTTCCATACTCTGGCCGCTCAGTTGGTGCCTCGTGTCCGGAATCGCCCGGACCAATCATTGGCTTAACTCCGGCAAGTCGCTGTGCGGGCGCCCACAACCCGTTACCAGCGCCCGACCATACTACCGAAATCGGCCGCCGTCAGCCGTACGCGGGGAATCCTTCGTATACGTGTGCAGCCTCGAATTTTTTGACATACATTGTACTGCTATGTATATTGCTGCTATGTACCTTCGAGTTTGAGTTCATGGACATTAACAAGGACCTCATTGCCGCCTCCTCAACGCCCATTGTCCTGGCCATCCTGGCCGAAGCGGACAGCTACGGTTACGCCATCCTCCAGCGAGTTCGGGAGTCGTCCGGAGGACGCATGGAGTGGACGGACGGGATGCTCTATCCCGTGCTGCATCGGCTCGATCGGCTCGGCTACATTAAGGCGCGATGGGAAGTCGCGGAGACTGGCCGCCGCCGCAAGTACTATGGGATCACCTCCCAGGGCCGCGCGCAGCTAACCGAACAACGCAAACAGTGGCAGGCAGTGGACGCGACCCTGCGTGGCATCTGGCAGGAACTTTCATCAACCTCGCCGCTGCCACAGGGAAGTTAAACGATGTCGACTCCCAGTCATGCGGTATCCCTCGAGGAGCAGATCGAGCTGTGGCGAAGCTACCTTCGCCGGCGGCAGACGATCCATTCTGTCGACATAGATGAACTGGAGGACCATCTGCGCGAGCAAGTCGCCAGCCTGGTTGATGCCGGACTCGCCACCGATGAAGCTTTTCTGATCGCGGTGAAACGCATGGGTGACCTCGACACCCTGTCACGAGAGTTCGCGCGGGAACACTCGGACCGCCTTTGGAAACAGCTCGTCGTTGTTCCTTCGGATTCCGGAGCGCGGCAAGCGGGCGTTCAAATCGATGCCATTGTCGCCTTCGCTTTTGCCGTGGCGGCAGCCGTGGCGATCAAATTGCCGAGCCTATTTGGTGTTCCGTTGAGCGACGAAACCGCCTTGTTTTATGCCCGCAATCTAAGTCTCTTCGTTCTGCCCTTCCTGACCGGCTATTTCGTCTGGAAACGACGACTCGACTCTATCACTCTTCGCTGGCTGATCGGAGCGTTCGTTGCGGCGGCTGTCCTTGTCAGCGTTTATCCGTTTGTATTCGGCAGCCATACCGAGATCCTCGCCGCCCTGCATCTCCCAGTTGCGCTCTGGCTGGTGGTGGGCATGGCCTACGCCGGCAACCGGTGGAGTGAAGTGGGCGGCCGCATGGATTTCATTCGGTTCACGGGCGAGTTGTTCATCTACTACGTGCTGATCGCCCTCGGCGGGGGTGTTCTTACGGCGTGCATGGCGATGATTTTCCAGGCCATCGGCATCGACATCGAACCCTTCTTCGAGTCGTGGTTGCTGCCATGTGGTGCGATGGGCGCCGTCGTGATTGCTTCCTGGCTGGTGGATGCCAAACAAAGCGTGATCGAGAACATGGCGCCGGTGCTAACGCGACTTTTTACACCCCTGTTCGCCATTGTGCTGGTTACGTTTTTAGCGGCCTTGCTTTGGACCGGCCGCGGGGTCGACGTCGACCGCGAGCTGCTCATGGTCTTCGATCTGCTGTTGATCGTGGTTCTGGGCCTGCTGCTCTATTCCGTTTCGGCGCGCGACCCCCAGTCGCCGCCGAGCATCTTCGATGTGGCGCAAGTCGTACTGGTGGTCAGTGCCTTGTTGGCCGACGCGGTTGCACTGTGGGCCATCGCCGCGCGAATCTCCGAATTCGGCCTCAGTCCCAACCGCATCGCCGCTCTGGGTGTGAATGTCATTCTTCTGGTCAATTTGGCTTGGTCCGCCCTGCTCTACATCCGTTTCCTGCGCGGGCGCGGATCGTTCACGGAGCTGGAACGATGGCAGACGAATTACTTGCCGGTCTACGCTGCGTGGGCGGCAATTGTCGTGATCGTCTTTCCGCCGGTGTTTGGGTATCGTTGATCGGGTGTCGGCACACTTGATTTGCCGTCAGACAATGAGCCTCTGATTTGCTTTCCGCTCCATCCCCTCTTGCTCCTTGATTCGCTCTCGCTCTTCTGCGTCACCAGAAACCTATGCTTACTGTTTTATTCTTCCCTGATCGTACCATTGATCGAAATCGATTACGCTGGTCCATGGCACACGGCTTCGACATTGTTTCCATCGGGATCAATGACGAAAGCCCCGTAGTAGTTCTCATGGTAAATAGGGCGAAGGCCTGGCGCGCCGTTATCTTTACCACCGCTTGACAGCGCTTGTATGTGAAAAGCTTCGACTGCTGAACGGTTGTTGGCCGCAAAAGCGACATGCCGAGGAGTATACTGCTGTTTGCTCTCGATAACCCAAAAGGCGGGCTTTCCTGGAGGTCCAAAAGCGCACATGCGCTGCGTTGGGAAGTCCGGATTCCATTCTGCCACAAGCTCCATTTGCAGGGAGTGCCCCAAGGCATCCAGCGCTGTCTCATAGAACGCCTTGGTTGAGGCGAAATCCGTGGCATAGGTGCTTATGTGGTCAATCATTGTTTCTCCTTGGGATTTGCGGGTTATTGTTCAGCGTTTTTCTACTCTCATACTGTTGCGCCAAGAAATACCATCACGGCCAGGACGAAAATGGCCAGCCCAATTAGCGCGGGAGTATTTTGCTTGGCTAGCTCAGCCATCTTCAATTTCATCAGTTGCTTTTCCTTGTCGTCGATCTCATCGCCACAGCCACGACAAAACTTGTCCGTAATAGCAATATGCTCAGAGCAATGAACGCAGCGATAAGCGTCCCTAAAGTTACAAGGTAACGATCTAAAAGATGTGTCAATATTGGCCTTCATATGCGAAATATCAGCCGGACTAAATTTCATGCCACAGTTCCTGCAAAATATATTTCCATGTGCGGCGATAAAGTCACAGCTTATGCATCTGTAAATATCATGTATTGTTTTCATGGTCTGAATTGCATCCCTGGCGCCACCATATACCACCCACTAAGCGTTTTTAGGTTTGCTTAGGCGTTTACCTCAACCCAGTTTGATACCCCTGAAGACAGGTTACCGGTTAGCCATTGCCAGTTAAGCTGCATACTCAACGGCTCTTGGTCAGAAAAGGAGACCTTGGCTTTTCCCGCCACCAGTTCACCCGAAGTGGTTAGCGCGTGATATAGCATCCGCAATGCGCCGCCTACCTCCGAAACCAATACTTGGCCGTGAATAATATTTGGCCCCTTGTAGGTTCCTCTGCAGACAGTCAGCTTCGAACGAAATCCGTGTTTTGCTTGCGGCTAGTCCGTCCGCGTTCTCTACAAGCTCGAATGTTCGCCTCGATAAATCCATAGAGAGTAGTCCTGATGCTTAACCATATTATTCCGAAAACTTTCCCTACTAAGTAATTCCTATGCGGAAAGTCCTCTTTTCCGAGCCGGCATCCAAGCAATTCTAATTAGGCCCGCCGCTGGCATGTAAAAAGAGCTTACCTCAACTGCCGAATGCGGCCAAACCCAATTTCCACTTATGCGAGCCAACCAAGATGAGATACGTAACTCGGCCATATACCGCTTCGAGCAGCCTTGCGTTTTCTTTTGCGTCGGCTGACTTGACTTCTAAAATGCCTTTCGCTACGATTATGCGCATCGTTAATGCGTATAATGTATGTTTAGGTGCGCCAAATGCAACCCGTCACAGAAGATAGCGGCTCTGCCAAAAAAGCCACAAACCTCAGTATAAACAAGGACTTACTGGCAGAAGCCCGAACCTTTCAAATCAATTTGTCTGCCACTCTGGAGGAGGCATTGTTGGAGAAAATTAAAGAGGAGAGGCGAAAAAAGTGGCTGCAAGAAAACCGCGACGCCTTAAATGCCTGCAATGAGATAGCTGAAAAGAATGGCTTGTTTTCAGATAAGTACCGGGTGTTTTGACAATGCAATTTGACGTGTATAAGAATACAGACAAGGAGACGAGTAAAACGTACCCATACTTCGTCGATATTCAAACGAACCTCCTTGACTCCCTCAACAGCAGAGCCGTTATTCCACTAACACCAATAAAAAGTGCCGGCAAGGATTACCCTAAAAATCTCTGCCCAGAAATTAAACTAGATAATAAAAACTTCGCCCTATTAACACACCAAATCACCAGTGTGCCTATTGGTTTACTAAGGAAAAAAGCTGTTTCAGTTGAATCCAATAGAGACGAGATAATAACTGCTATCGATTTTCTCGTTACTGGTATTTGACAATATTATTGGCGGGGAATTTCTCGCACATGTAATCCTTGGGACACTAGGTAGCACGATACAACGCCCTACCCCCTTTTACTAGAATTTCTTTGATAGAGTAACCCGCCTTGCGAAGCGCCTCATCTTGCTCTTCCAAACTCATAAACAACTGATTATTTGTCATCGCGTCATCGCCGAAATAATGGTCACAAACAAGGAAAGCACCACCAGGGCGCAAAAGCGACTTGATTTCCTGAAAAAAGGAAAGTTTTCCGCTGGTTGCGATTGTTAACACTCGGGCTATGAAAAGTACACATAAGCTACGAGCCCACTAAAGTAAGGAATTAGGTAAATTGCGACAAAGCCAATGAAGAGTACCAGTCCCTCCAGCCCTCTAGTCTTGACCAGATAGTACGGAAGCATTAGCGGCCAAAAAAGGTACATAATAAAGCCAAATTCAAATGGCGTGTCAAACTCAGACTTCTTCGGGTCCTTGGTCGCCCAGATAGCAACCAAAAATGCGAACGCCAGCGCCCATAGCACCGTTGTCGTATCCGAAACGACCTCTTCCTGCAGGTTGAGGTAAATCTCCACTATGCTGAGCAAGAAGCTTATTAGCACAAGTGCAATAATTATATTTTTGTCGAGTGACTTCATAATATTATTAGCCGGAAACTATCCGTATTGAAAGATGGAAAACTTCTAGACTTACAAATCCCACCAAGTGCCCTCTCGTCCTCAAACCCGCATGCTTCAAAGACCTTGACTACAAGCGCAATTTCGTCCCCATGAAAGACCCGGACACTTTCCGTATAAGTAATTCTTACGCGGAAAGTCCTCAATTTCCGATCCAGCATCTAAGCAATTCTTATTAGGTCGGCGCTGGCATGTGCATAAGAGCTTACCCCAACTTACTATCACAGCCAAACCGATGTATCGTCATTAGAACCAAATCGCCTGTCGCTAAACATTCAACGCTTCCAACAGGCTATTGAAAAACGTAGGCGAGGCCGGCAAGCCAAGGCAAAATTCGGCGATGAGAGGGAGTTTATAGTTAATAAATGACCGATCTGAGCCGAGTTTTAACGCAGGATTGCCAACGCAGGTAGTTTTTTACAGCCTGTTTATTCCCACATGCCCAGTACTTTCCCTTTAATATCCGCCAACACCTCCTCCCCCTTGGCTATATCCACCTCACTCAGCCTGGTATCCGGATACGGCACCTGCTCCAAAGTTCCACAGACTCCATCCGTCAAAAAGCGGCTTTTCGCTCCATACACATGCTTGCCCCCGTAACGCTGTTGCTCCGGCATCCAAAAGCGTAGCGGTTGCAGCAAGTGCAATTCCCGCTGAGCGCGCGTGATGGCCACATTGAGCAGGCGGCGCTCCTCTTCCAATGCCGGTTGGTTTTCGGTGGCATATTCGTTGGGGAAATTGCCGTCCACCACATTGAGGATGTAGACATTGCGCCATTCCTGGCCTTTGGCGCTGTGCACCGTGCTGAGAATTAAATAATCATCATCCTTCTGGGCGCCGATGCCGTGGTCGCCGGTTTTGTTGGGTGGGTCCAGGGTGAGTTCGCTGAGGAAGCGCTCCCGCGAGGCGTATTGCTGGGCGATGAGGCTTAGCTGGTCGATGTCGCCGGCGCGGGCGAAGTGATTGTCGTAGTGCTCTTCCAGAATGTCGCGGTACCACTGGGCCACTGCTTTCATCTGCTCCTGCCAGGGGATACGGTTGTGATGGACCTTGGTAATGAGCGCGACCAAGTCGGACCAGGCTTTTTCCCGCGCGATGCGAGACTTGAAGCTGCCCAGAGCGTCAATACTAAAATTGTGCAAGGCCAGGAAATCCAGAATCTTTTCCGCCATGGCCGGGCCGATGCCGGGCAGCAATTTGAGTACGCGGAAGCCGGACAGGCGGTGTTTGGGATTGTCCGCCCAGCGCAGAATGCTCAGCGCATCCTTGATGTGGGCGGCATCGAGAAATTTCAGGCCGCCGTGTTTTACATAAGGGATGTTGTGACGGCGCAGGGCGATTTCCAAATGACTGGTGTGGTGGCTGGAACGAAACAGCACCGCCTGGCGTTTAAGAGCGATGCCCTCTTCCCTCGCGGCGAGAATTTTTTCGATAATGTATTGTGATTGGGTTTCCTGATCCTCCACCGCCACCAACCAGGGCTTTTGTTGCGACGGTTTATCGCTAAACAGTTGATTCTTGTAGCCGGTGCTCGCCTCGCTCAGCAGCGCATTGGACACGTCGAGAATCGGTTGGGTGGAGCGATAGTTTTTGCTCAGGGGAATGACTTGCGCCGGCGGGGAAAACAATTGCGGAAAATTGAGAATGTTTTCCACATTGGCCGAGCGGAAGGAATAAATGGATTGGGCGTCGTCGCCCACCACCGTGAGCCCCTGGCCGCTGGGAAACAAGCGGGTGAGAATGCCCGCTTGCAGGATGTTGGTATCCTGGTATTCATCCACCAGAATGTGGTCGAACTGATTGCGAAGGCGTTCCGCCACGCGGGTTTCACCGGCCAGGTGGTACCAATAGAGCAGCAAATCGTCGTAATCCAGGCAGACCTGCTGCTGCTTTTCCGCCACGTAGGCGCGGAACAGCGCCTTGAGTTCCTGTTCCCAATCCGCGCACCAGGGGAAGTCCTGTTCCAGTATGTCACCGAGTTCAGCCTGGGCATTGACGCAACGCGAATAGATATCCACACACGTGCCCTTGTGGGGGAAGCGCCTTTCCGTGCGGCTAAAACCCAGCTTGTGGCGCAACAAGTCCAGCATGTCCGCCGCGTCGCCACGATCCATAATGGTGAAGTCCGGGTCCAAACCGATGGTTTTGGCCTGAGTGCGCAACAGCCGGTTGGCGACGGAATGAAAGGTGCCGATCCAACCTAGCGCGGCGGCTGCTGTTTCCTGCCCCTTGCCTTCGCCGCTTTCTTTAAGCCGCGCGGCAACAATTCGGCGTGCCCGCTCCGCCAATTCCTGGGCGGCGCGACGGGAGAAAGTCATTAGCAGAATGCGATCGGGACCGATGCCATTAAGAATCAGGTGGGCAGCCCGGTGAGCCAGGGTGTTGGTCTTCCCGGTACCGGCACCGGCAATGATCAACAAAGGCCCGGACTGAAACGCCTTACCCGTCTCCACCTGGCCATATTCAACCGCTTGCTGCTGTTGTTTGTTGAGTGTTTCGAGTGCCGACATAAGTCACTGGGGAACTGTATAAAACCCCAGTTTGGCGCAAAACTGCGCAATGATCAAGGAGGAAAGGGAATGGTGAATGGTGAGATTGTGCCAGGCATAGGCTCGATGCGAGTTTTGCGGGGCTGAGCAGGTGCCGTTTAGGAGTGAATAGGTGCAGGACAGCAAGGCCACACCCTAACACCCTCTATGCCGCCTGACCGTATGCCACCATTTATTTCATGGCTAAAACCTTTGCAGTAACAAAAGGTGCATGGGACGGAACTAGTATGTTCGCAAGCTGAACCAGCTCAAGTGCCTCAAGAAGTTTGCTTTCAGGGAACAGTTTTTCACTTTTTAAGCTCACAACTTCCGTGTGCAATATTGAAAAAAACCCATTTAAATCGCATACATCTATTCCATAGTTAGTCCACGCTGTAAAGTTGTACTCAATCATTTCACTTTCTGGTCCTCCAGCCACTTCAACAACTATTTCCGGTAGAAGAATCGCAATTAAATTAATGTCATCGCTGTCTTTTGCAAAAGTATATAGCCGATTCTTTGCATCATCTGTTTTTGGCTGAATAAGCTGGTATCTGTTCTCAAATAGATCCTTATCCCCAAGCAACTTCTCATAAGAATTTTCATTTTGCGGCCAGCAAGTCGCATCTGCCGTAATTAGGCTGGTACAAGGCCACTGCCGTACATCAAAACCGACGCAGGAAAAGCTAATTAGTCTCAATCCTTTCTTGTAAGCCAGCTAGGGTAACTTTGACACAATTCCTAATTTTTTACGTAGCGTATTCTCAGCACATCGGAGTCGATATGGTACTCAGCTGAGCAAGAGAGTCCCAAGGCATAGAAGTGAACAACCAAAAGCCGAAAGGCTGAAACAAAAACCTTCAACATGGTTGTACTTCTAACTTCACCTTCCTCGTTCAAGAGAAATGGTCGTGCATCTTGTAAAACTCGAATCAATTTTTTGCAGGTAATCTCTATAGTGAAACCATTCGTATTGTTGGCAGCCGCTTTCCCACGACTGATGAATGAGTTGGATGGATATGGTAGGCACGTATTATTCCGCACCAGCACCTCCTGATTGACATGCTAGGTATAAGGAAAGGCATCCGGATAAACACAATCCTTTACCGACCCACCCACCCCTCGACGTGATGTGATAAAGCGCCATACCGTGCAGAATAGCATTCTATTAGGAAATTCATAATTCAAGACCTCACCCTATTACTCTTTGGTCGTAGGTGAAGAAGGTTTTGCGTCCCAGGAGATCGGCGATGGAGCGCAAGAGATTGCGGTCGAAGTCGTAGTTTTCCGTCACGAAATCAATGACTCTGACCCTATTGATCCCGATAGCCGAGAGAGCAAGATCAAGGAAATCATCTCGGAAACGGCTACAACTATCAGCAGCTCCTTATCCATCATGGCTCACTCCTGGCGGCCTCCAAACCTATCCTTAACCACAGAGAAATAAGACATCGCAAGCAAAAATCCGTCCCCTACGCTTATAAAATACATGAGCATTGATTCATAACCTGAGGCGACCGATAGCCCGTACATTGGAATTGCAAGGCCACCGACTACAGCTAGAAAAAGCAACAAACTCCTAGCCCATTTTTGATAAAAGAAAAGCCCAAGGTAAGATAATAAATAAAGAACAGTGGTTACGTTGCTAATAAAAACAATGCTGCTATCGCTTAACCATGCATTTGTTCCAAGCCAAGTCAATGAACGCTCAGACCCACCTTGATATACAACTCCCCAAGGAAAAAAGTACCACGCAAGGGACAAACCAATTAACAAGGCAATAACGGAACGATATAGTTTATTCATCGTTATCTGAGTCAGATGTTTATATAAATAGTTTCTTTCCAACATACGCAGTTAGGATCATCCTCTGGCACGGCCTGCATCGTCGGCCCAGGTGGTCGTAGGCAAAGCTGGCCTAGCCGTGGGGGCCGTTGATGGCGGTGAGCTGGTTGCGGGCATTCCAGGTGTAGCGCACAGAGCCGGCATCGGTCTCCCGTTCGATGATGAGGTTGCCGTTGTCGTGTTGCCGAATGCTCCCCGCTTTCCAATTTACTTCGTTAGTATAGCTTTTTGACAGCCTCTATTTTGATTGATTCGCAAACCAGACTAACATCGTGCTTTATTGCCGCTCCACCCCAATCCACTCTTAAGAGATTCTTCTTGAGATTTTCCAAGAATTGCCGCCGAATGCCCAAACCACACATTGAGTTCTGATAATTGAACCCATCTAGATGAATCTGATCCAGAGAATTGAACGTCATCGTGACAATCGCAGGGTTTCTTCTTTCATCGGTATCCGCAAAACGCTCATCAAAAACAAATAGCTTTGCAGTTAAGGAAACCGGCTCATGACCTCCCCAGTTTCCGGCATCCATACACTGCAAAGTATTTCCTCTTATGAACTTTAAATTCATGATCTCGGCACTGTCGAAAGTCGGAAACCGTCCATAGACATCGAGCAAAAGCTCGACATCAGATATCTCTTTCAATATCTCGTGATCGTCATTATAAGAATTGTCCCAATCATCTAAGTTCATAGGCGGGTCACCTTTACGCAAACGGAACAGGAGAGCTCACCCGCTTCGGGTAGCATATGCAATTGGCGTCTTGATTCCAGATTAAACCGTGCCAATGACTACCTCCCTCTGCCCCATGCGCATTCCCCGGTGCCTCCCAAAAAACCGGTGGCTTACACGGATTACAATTTCCATCGCAGTCTCTACCCGCGTCGTATGGTTTTTCGTCCTGTATGGGATCCGTTTTACCTCTGTCTCGCGACTCGTAATACGGTGGAAACAGGTCGACAGTCCCAGGAAATGGCCTAGGCATAACGAAAGGCCTTACACCTGGCATCGGTAGCGGTAGCGGTAATGTGGCCTGCAACCCCAAGGGATCCGTAAATTTAACCGGATTGTTTGCGACATAGGCATAGGTATTTATCCCACCATCCAACCCAATCGGATCAGATTGGATAAACCGCTTCAACCCCGGATCGTAATAACGCGCGCGGTAATAGTAAAGCCCTGTATCGTCGTCCTCACGTCCGGTGTAGGTGAGAGGGTTGTCGCTGTCGTCTTCGTCTTTTTGAGTCTCCCCGAAAGGACTGTAGTGGTAGCGGGCGGTGACGGTCCCCTCCTCGTCCGCCAAGGCAATCACGCTGCCCAGGGCGTCGGTGAGCAGACTGCGGTCGCCGCCGGGGTTGCCCGGGGCGTAGCGGGCCAATACCTCGTCGATCCGAAGCCCGGTGTGGTAGACGGCGCCCAGGGCATTGCCTTGCAGTTCGGCGATGGCTTGGGCGCCATCGTAGAGATAGCGCACGGTTTGGCCGTTGACGGTGCGTTCGATGCGCCGGCCCAGGTGGTCGTAGGCGAAGTCGGCCTGGCCGTGGGGGCCGTTGATGGCGGCGAGCTGATTGCAGGCGCTCCAGGTGTAGCGGACGGTCCCCTCCTCGGTCTCCCGTTCGATGAGGTCGCCGAACTTTGAACCTTATAAAATTGTCTTGACCCCGTCGTGCCGTTTGACCCCGTCGTGCCGTTAAATTATTAAGTTATTAGTGTCCCCTAGCTCTGTAATAGCCAGTTGCGACGATTGCTGATCCATGGTGCCAGAACGGTTATGAATTGGT
>JBBDIU010000138.1:0-13423 GCA_040880205.1 Cellvibrionaceae bacterium | reverse complement strand
TCGAATTGATTGCGTGGGTGTGGGGTTGATTTTTATCACAGTCGCTTGTTATACGCCATTTTTCTCCCGTAGCCGTGCAAGCTCTTCGCGAGCCAGACTCTCTGCGGGGCCGGTTGGACCTATAAAAATAAAGCTCTCGATAGCGCTGATTGCCTGGTCAAGCTGGCCTTCTTCTACGTACTCTTCTGCTATTTTCTTAGCTTCCTGAAACCACTCGAAATACTGCTCGTCCGTGGGCGGGCTATCCCAGTGTTCCGGTTTAAGGTCTGGATACATCTCGTAAATTGCGGTACGAACCTCATTCACTTCGGCAATAGCTTTTCCAAGCTTCAAAACCGCTTTTTCTTCTTGTAGCTGCTTTCTTCTGGCCATTTCTCCCGCACAAACAGCCAGCTGTTCAGCGCATAAAGAAAGGACCCGTTCAATTTCTGTGAGTTTGCTCATAACGTATAGCGCCCGCCAGAAACCGTGCGAGGAACGAGCGTCCGGCGACCGAAGGGAGCGAATTTGATGGCCTGGTTATGTGCTTTACTATGCGGCGACAAGCTTCTTGACCCTAAGGTCCTTACGGTGCTGCTCGGCATGCCAAAGCTCATATTGAGACTGCTGGGCTAACCAGCTCTCTGATGAGGTATTAAAAGCGATAGAAAGCCTAATAGCCATTTCCGGGCTAATACCAGCCTTGCCATTAAGAACGGCGCTTAGAGTTTTCCGACTTACGCCGAGAGCTTCTGCAGCAGCCGTTACAGACAGGCCGAGAGGCTCCAGACAAAGCTCTCTTATAACTTCACCAGGATGGGGCGGATTGTGCATCAACATAGGGGTACCTCAATGATAATCTTCGTAATTTACTATCTCGGCGTCTCCATCCTCAATCCGGAACGTCACGCGCCAGTTACCACTTACCATCACCGACCAAATTCCGGATCGGTTACCGAAAAGCTCATGGAGCCGAAGGCCTGGCAAATCCATATCTTTGGCGTCTGACGCCGCATTCAGCCTGCCGAGAATAAGCCGAAGCCTTTTTGCATGGGCGGCCTGGATCCCTGCGGTGCTACCAGACTTGAAGAATTTGGCCAAACCCTTGTGCTTAAAGCTTCGAATCATTCCTTAACCGTACCCTGTAACGTATCGGGTGTCAATACACATAACGCGGCAAAGCACCAGAAATGTGAGCGTCTTATCGGCCTGCTTTTCAAGGCCGCTGCTCGCAGTTTCTGGTGGCTTTGCGCAATGCCATCCATCCATCCATAACCGATTGATTTTATTGAACTTTATATTTGCGAAATTAATTGGCAGATCAACCCGCCGGACAGGTCGTTTATTTGGAATTTGTCCCGGTGGCGGCGTGGCAGCCCAACCTCAAGCATTTTCTCCGGCATTCACGCGGAAATCCGCGCTCGATTGCTGTCCAACTCACAATTTCCGCAATTCACCACAATTCGCCGCCCGTAGGCCCCAATTCCTCTTTATTCTTTAAAGCCTGTAAACTGCTCCCATCCGGGTGGCCATCACGATTAAAGCCCATGACAAATACCCAAGATTCCCCGCGTTCGCGCCATACCGTTTCCAGCTTGCTGGAGCGGATTGAGGAAAATCAACAGATCCAGGCGCGCTTTCACGACTACGAGTTTCGCTTGTTGGCCTGTCGGCGTCTGCCGGAATTGCTCGAGCAGTTGCTGAGCGGTGCGGCCAGTCATTTCGATTTGGCTGGCGTCAGCCTGACTTTGCTGGACCCGGACTACAGTATCCATTCGCTGGTGGAGCATCTGGACCTGGGCGATTATGAGCGGCGCTTGCAGCTTTACCCCACGGCGGAGTTTTTTGATCGCCTGTTTGGCCGCAAGCCAACCGTGAAACTGGGTGTGTTGGACGGCGCCGTTAGTGCGGATGTGTTTCCCGGTGTGTCTGATGTGGGCAGTGCGGCCTTGCTGCCTTTAATGCGGCAGGATCGCCTGCTCGGTAGCTTAAATTTCGCCAGCCGATCCAGCACCCGTTACAGCGCTGACAAGGGCGTCAGTTTTATGTGGCATCTGGCTTCCATGGTTGCTATTTGCCTGGAAAATTGTGTTGCCCTGGAGCAACTGCAACGGCAGGGGCAGGAGGATACCCTTACCCAGGTGCGCAACCGCCGCAGTTTTGACGAGGAATTTATCAAGGAACTGGAACGTGCCCAGCGGCAGGGCGAGCCGCTGTCCTGCCTGTTCGCGGATATTGATTACTTCAAACAGATCAATGATGCCTACGGCCATCAAGTTGGCGACCGTTGCTTGCGGCGGGTGGCGCAATTGATTGCCGGGGAATTGCGCAAGACCGATTTGCTGGCCCGCTACGGTGGCGAGGAGTTTGTCGTGTTGCTGCCAGGTTGCCCCGGAGACGAGGCAATCATTACCGCGGAGCGGGTGCGGTTGGCGGTGGCCAACCAGCCGATGGCACTGTCGCTCGCGGAATCCGTCCCATTGACAATTTCCGTGGGTCTGGCCACCTGGATACCAGACCAGCAGCGGGAAGATGACCTAAACCAAGTGGGCGAGCAACTCATCCAATGCGCGGACCGCGCCATGTATCAAGCAAAGCAGGCGGGGCGCAACAAGGTTTGCGTGGAAGCCTTTGCCGAGACAGCATTGGCTGAGGACTGAAGTGAGGGTGTGGTGGACCAGCGTGAGATGAGTGGACGTGCTGAGGTGGACACGTGACTCCCCGGCTCTGCTGGGGAGGCATGCAAAGTTTGACAGTTGCGGGAGTAGGCTAAGTTAGGGTTCGGTGAGGATTGGATTTGTGTGCCGGGCCAGAAGTCCGGTATTCACTGTTGTGGCTCGCCGTGAACCCTTCCCTGGGGGCTCCTCGCCAGCATCCCTGCTGTCGAGGGCCACATCAGCAAACACCGGACTCCTGTCTTCACGCTGAGTGGCAAGTGCAAGAAAGACATAACGGAAAGTGGGAAGTCGCGGTGGAGTTTGGTACTGCGTATGGCATTTCGAAACCCTCGATTCAGGGACGAAGCGAGGGAGCTACAGGGAGGTATTCATGCGGTTTCGAAATGCCATACGTAGTGCCAAACGGGATGGGGGCACAGGTTTTGATTCACCACGAATACTGACCTTAAAGGTCCCGAAGAACCGATCCGGTTCCGTCAAACTGTTTCGAGCGGCTCACAAATTGAAAGACTCCGGCTTTGCCGGGGGATGGTTACTGGGGCGATTCAAATTGCAGTAAATAGCGGTGGCGCCAATACTTTCCGGTTATCCAGAAGGCATCCCGTTTGCGATCATAGGCAATGCCGTTTAACACGCTTTCCCCGGCGCGCGCGGCGGAGGCTTTTTGCAGTTCCTCGAGATCGGCTATCGCCTCCACCTTCCCGCTTTCCGCATTGATGACATAAATGTTATTACTTTGCCACTGATTGGCCCACACCAGGCCGTCGCGGTATTCCAGTTCGTTAAGGTTTCGCACCGGTTCGCCATCCAGGCGCACTTTCACTGTATGCTGCAAGGCGAAATCGTCAATGCTATAAAAGCGCAATATATCGGTGCCATCGCTCATTATCAGGTGTTCGCCATTGTGAGTCAGGCCCCAGCCTTCGCCGTTGTAGCCGTGCGTGGCGAGAACGGAAAAATTGTTTTTGTCGAGGACCCAGGCCTTACCGGCTTTCCAGCTCAATAAATACAAACGCTCATCGATTACGGTAATGCCCTCGGCGAAAATATCGCGGGGCAGCGCCAGGCGTTGTTCTGCTCCGCTTTCGCCATCCACCGGATAGCGCACCAGAAATGATCGGCCGTAATGGCCGCTGCTTTCGTAAAACCAACCCTCGTCGAGCACAAAACCCTGAGTAAAAATTCGGGGGTCGTGGGTGTCTTTTTCCAGCACTGTGTATTGGTATTCAACGGCCGCCAGCAACTGACCACAAAATGCAAGCAGCCCAACGGCCAGGCCACGCCGGAGAATTATTTTATTGAGTGGGCGCATAATGATTCAGGCCGCCGTGTGTGCAGAGCTTGGTGCAGTGCTTGGGACAGGCATTATGGCCTCACTCGGTTGCGAATTAAATCCCTGATGATAAAACGGGCGGGATTCAAAGCCGTGGCCAGATCGCGCGCCACCGGGAGTGCGTCGCCGTTCATTCGTGACGCCAATATCGCGGCGGACAGGGGCGTGTAGGCCAAGCCGCGCGAACCGTGGCCCACATTGAGATAAAGCCCCGGCAAATAAGGGCCGGGGCTGGCAATAAAGGCCTTGGCGTTTTTGCGCAAGGGGCTGAATGTCTCCACAAATTGCGGGTAGTCGGCTACTGGCCCTACCAGGGGCAGATAATCCGCCGTGGTGCAGCGAAAGCTGGCGCGACCCGACAAGCCGCTGGGATCAATGGCGTTCAAAGCTGTTGCCAGGCTCGGCACGGTGCTGGAGAGGTTGGCGATGTTTTCCAGGTGGTCGCTCGGCAGGACTTGGTCGCGCTGTTCGTGCAAGGTAAACGTGGCGCCGAAGGATTGCAGCCCTGCGCGGTTGGCGGGCGAGATGTAACCGTCGCTGCACAGCACGGTCTTTAATGGAACACGTTCGTCCGGGAAACAACTCACTTGGCCGCGTATGGGTTTCAGCGGCAAATGATTTGTGGCGGCAAAGTCGAGCGCGCGATGGGCGTTGGCAATCACCAGGTTGCAGGTCGACATTAGTGATTCATTTTTTTCATTCAACAGATGCCAGGCCGCCGAGGATTTACAGAATTTCAATTGGGCCACGGTGGTTTTGCAGCGCACGGTAATGTTGGGATGGTCCACCAACCGCCGGCACAGATTAGCCGGATCCAGCCAGCCCAATTGCGGAAAATACAAGGCGGGGCAATCGATTGCGATACCGGCAATTTCACTGGCCCGACTGGCGCCGACGAACTGTAGAAAGTCGTTGGAGCCGGCGAAATGCGCTTGCAGTTTTTGCTGAATTCGTAGCTCCTTGTCGTTAAAGGCCAACTGCAGTACACCGCATTGCTCGCCAACGGTGTCGTACTCTTGCCAGTAAGGTTGATAAAAACGCCGGGCGTATAAAAGGCTGGCGAGATTAAACAGGGCCAGTCCATCCCTGTCACTGGACAGCTTGCCGTACACAATCCCTTGGGCGTTTCCCGAGGCGCCGTTGGCGACGGCTTCTGCCTGCTCGACCACCGTCACGCGCCAGCCGCGTTCCGCCAGTGCGCGGGCCGTGTGGCTACCGGCCAGCCCGGCGCCGATAATGACCGCGCTCTTTTCTTCCTTCACAACGGGCGACTTTTGCTGCACATGCCAGGGAGCGGGGTAGGGTGAATTGCGTCCCGCGTCGGCAACTTGGTTGGCAACGTCGTCGGCCTCGGTTTGCATGGCGCCTGCAAAAACCGCCGCGAGCATCTCCCGCTTTTTGCCATAACCCGGACGCTTTTCAATGCGAAATCCCACCCGTTGCAGTTCGCGTTTTACCAGCCCCGCCGCCGTAAAGGTGGCCAGCGAGGCGTGTTCCGTGCTTAGCGCTGCGATGATGTTGAACAGCTCCGCTTGCCATATGCCCGGGTTCTTGGCCGGCGCAAAGCCATCGAGAAACCACGCATCCATGCCCCGGTGGAAAGACTGGCGGTGCAAGGGATGGTCGCTGACCAGCAATTGATTCAGCCCGTCGGATGCATCGGCGACAATCAATGTGAGTTGCACCTGGCCGCCGGCAAACACAAAGGGATGAAAACCCGCGGTGGGTGCTTGCGGGTAAACCGCAAGCAAGTCGCGGGCGAATTCCGCCAGCTCCGGCCACAGCGCCAGGGCTTTTTCCAAATCCGTTTTTTGCAGTGGCTCGTTTTCCACCGTTATAAAATGCAGTTGCTTGTTTGCCGCTGCGCTTTGGGCCCACAGTTGCCAGGCCGCCAAAAAATTCAGGCCGGTGCCGAAGCCGGTTTCGCCAATGTAAAAGGTGTCGTGGGCAAAGCCCGCCCGCCAGCGTTCGGCCAGGGCATTTTGTTGCAGAAAAACGTAGCGGCTCTCTTCCAAACCGTTGTATCGGGAAAAGTACACGTCGTCGTAGCGCGTGGATAGGGGTTGGCCGTCGTTGTCCCAGCGTATTCGGGCGGTGGTCGGGCCGGTTAAAGAGGGCATGCGTTTACTCGTTGTAAACTGATGAGGTTTTTACCATGCGGAGAGCACAAACGTGAAGACAGGAGTTCGGGGTGTACTGCTGGGACCGTCGACAGAAGGGACTCTGGCGACGAGCCCCCATGGATGGGTTCACGGCGAGTCCCAGCAGTACACCCCGGACTTCTGTCCCTGCGCAGATATTCGGACCGCCCTGGATTTGATTGCTCCTGACTCATCGAATCAACAGACCAAAAAACTCCCGACACAATTGCTCACACCACTGCAGGATACGCGCGTCCGATTTCTCGAATTCGTTTTCCTCATCCAATGCCAGTCCCACAAACTGCTTGCCGTCCTCGGTGAGCGCCAGGGAATTGGTAAACTCGTAGCCGGCCGCGGGCCAATAACCGCACACCGTCGCGCCTCGGTCCCGAATCAGATCGTACAAATACCCCATGGCATCCTGAAACCATTCCGGGTAACCGATTTGATCGCCACAGCCGTACAGTGCCACCCGCTTGCCGGTAAAATCCAGCTCTGACAGGTCCCCCCACGCCTCTTCCCAGTCCTCTTGCAATTCACCGTAGTCCCAGGTGGGAATGCCCAGAATCAACAGCTGGTAGTCCTGCATCAGGGCGACCGGATCCTTGCTCAGGTCGTGAAGCGTGAGCTCAACAGTATCCCGCCCCGCAAAATAATCGCGAATCTTTTCCGCGGCGATCTCGGTGTAGCAGGTGGAGCTGCCGTAGAACAAGCCAATTCGGTGTAACACCCTCTACTCCCAATCAATCGAATCAACAGGATCCCGGAAAGCCCAGCTGCCGCCAGGCCTCGTAGACAATAACAGCGGCGGCATTGGAAAGGTTCAAACTGCGGCTGCCAGGTAGCATGGGAATCCGTAATACCTGTTGCGCTGGCAGGCTGCCCAGAATGGCGGCCGGCAGGCCTCGGGTTTCAGGGCCGAACACCAACCAATCGTCGGATGCAAAGCGCACTTGGTCGTGGCGCTGGCTGCCCTTGGTGGATAGGGCAAACAGACGCCCGCCCCGCACTTGCTCCAGAAACGCCGCCCAATTCTTGTGGATCACCAGATCCCGCCACTCGCCATAATCCAACCCGGCGCGGCGCAGTCTTTTATCGTCCAGCACAAAGCCTAAGGGCTCAATCAGGTGCAGCTGGCTGCCGGTATTGGCCGCCAGGCGGATGATATTGCCGGTGTTGGGTGGGATTTCCGGCTGATACAGCACGATGTTCATGGCCTACCTGCGGTGGCTATCGAAGTTTCAGCCCCAATAGATTGATTTGAAAGGAGCTCTATTCTCCAGATTGTGGCTTGAGGCCTCAATGGCTTATTACCTCAGGGAATGAAATAACCCCGGTTCTCTTAGTATTTTGTGCAAAACGAACTACGCTTTAGTGAAAGTAGACACTTTTTAGGAGCTATCCGGTGTTTCCACCCTGGCGCAACCTGCGTAGTCGCGGTCTGGTCGGTATCGAGGCCTCGCCGGAGGGTATTGCCATTGCCCAAGTGGCCAATGGCAAGGAGGGCTCACGCCTGGTGCGCTGCGAGTACATCAGCCGCGAAGCGGTGGATTCCCTGGACCATGTCTTGCCCGAGCGCGTGCAGGCGTTGCGCCTGGGACGCTTGCCCTGTAATTGGGTACTGACCAACAGCAACTATACCCTGTTGTTGGTGGAGGCTCCCAAGGTTCCACCGGAAGAGATGCGCGAAGCCATGCGCTGGAGAATCAAGGATCTGATTTCCTTTCCCGTCGAGCAAGCCACCCTGGATATTTTTGCCCTGCCAGACGACGGCACCCGCGGCAAACAAATGCTTTACGTGGTGGTGGCGGAACGTCAATGCATCCAGAACACCCTGGACACTGCTCGCAGCGCGAAGATCACCCTCAAAAGCATCGACATTGCGGAACTTGCCTTGCGCAACATCGCCGAGCTGGTGTCCCCCGATCAACGGGGCCTGGCCATTGTGCGACTCCGACAGGGTGCCGGCAATGTGGCCCTGATTCGCCAGGGCAAGCTCTATCTGTCCCGCCAATTTGATTTGAAGTACAACGCCGGGCTGCTCGACGATTTGCCGGAGGAAGCCTTGGTTCTGGAATTACAACGATCGCTCGATTACTACGAGCGGCAAATGGGGCAGGGTCCGCCCGCGCACATTCTGTTTTGCGGCGACAATGTCTCCGCGGACAAGATTGGCGAGGGTATTCGCGCCAGCCTGCCAGGCGAAGTGAGTTGTTTGAATTTACGCAGAGTGTTGCCCGGGGCCGAGCAATGTGATGAACACCTGCTGCAACTCTGCCTGGGGGCTATTGGCGGGGCTCTGCGGCGGGAGGCGGCCTGATGCGGCAGGAAGTCAACCTTTATACCATCGATTTTCGCCGTGGCGATCAACCGCTTTCCTCCCGCCTGGTGGTGCGCGGTGCGCTGATGTTTTTCGCTTTGCTCATGGTTGTTGAAGGTGTCACCGCCTGGCAATTGCTGAACGGGCGGGACAGATTGGCAGAACTCGGCAATGAGCAGCAAGTGGTTTCAGCCCGCCTTCAGACGCTCAAGGATTCGCGGCCGTTTAGCGAACGGGCACGGCTGGAAGCGCAGATCGACGAACTGCGCGCGCAAGTGCGCCGCCGCGAGGAGCTGCGTTCGATCATCAGTGGCCAAAAGCTAGGCAACTCCTACGGTTTTTCTCCGTTTATTGAATCCATGGCCCGCCAGGCTAATGGCGACATTTCGCTGACCCGAATCCGTTTGCTGAACGGCGGCGACTACCTGGAACTGGGTGGCGCGACGCGCAAGCCCGAGTCGGTGCCCTTGTATCTAAACAAGCTGCGCGGTGAAAGCAGCTTCTACCAGGTGAAGTTTGGAACTCTGGTCATAGAACGCAGTGAAACGGGGCAACTGCGGTTTCGCCTCGGTAAGGACGAGGAGGGTCCCTCGTGAACGAGCGCTGGCAGTTGATGCTGAATAAGATCGACGCGCTGTCGTTGCGCGAGCGGGCGATGGTGCTGCTGTCGGTCTTGGCGGTGGTGTATCTGTTGTGGGATTGGCTACTCTTTAATCCCGTCGCCGTCGCCAAGGCGAACCTGGACAGCGACATTGCCAGCCTGGAGCAGCGGATCGCCGCCATGGAGCAAGAGGAAACCGTCCTCCTGCAAACCCTGAGCGCCGATCCGGATCGTGATCTAAAAGTGCAATTGGCCGACCTTGAAAACCGGCTGAGCACACTGGATGCTAGTTTATCGGAGCTTTCCGTGGGTTTGGTTCCGGTGGATAAATTGGCGACCATACTCCAGGAAGTCTTGGCCCAGACCGGGTCATTGCAACTGCACAACTTGCGCACGTTGCCGGTAGAGGAACTGGAACTGGCCGTCAAAACCAAGGCGGATGCCGACAGCGCGGGTGTGTACAAGCACGCGGTCGCAATCACCGTGAAGGGTAGCTACTTCCAATTATTGGAATACCTAAAAACCCTGGAGGCCATGTCCTGGCGGTTTTATTGGGACGAACTGCGTTACCAGCAGGAACAGTATCCCAATGGGCTGTTTGAATTGCGGGTGTACACCCTATCGACTGACGAGGGCCTGTTCGGTGTTTAGACGATCCTTGTTTTCCTTGCTGGCGATGACGCTGGCACTGGCTATCAGTGTGCCTCTCGCGGCGGACCAATTGAGTGATCCCACCCGGCCGCTGAATTATCGTCAGGCCGGCAGCGCTGAAGCGCGGCTGGAATTGAATTCCATACTCATTGCCAAGGGGCGGCGTATTGCGGTTATCAATGGTCAACAAGTGGCGGAAGGGGAACGCAGTGGCAACATCTACGTGCTGCGTATTCTGCCCAATCGGGTGATTATCAGTCGCAATGGCAATGAAATCGAATTGAAACTGCACAATACAATCACGCGTAAAGACGCGAGCTGACGATATGGAAATGAGCAACAATCAAATCTGGCGGAGCCCATACCGGCGTTACGGAATGGCTGTCGCTCTCTGTTCGGCGCTGGCTATTGGTGGTTGTGCCACTCAAGACAGCGAGCCCCGTACCGCGGCGGAAGAAAGCATGGCCGAGCTGCTGGCCCGGCAGCCCGAAGCCAGGCCTTTGCCGCCGGAAGTGAATGACGCGCTGCTGGCCGGCGCCACCGAGTCGGATGCCACACCGGTAGCCGAGCGGTTCGATATATCGGTCAACAACGTGCCGGCACGAAGTTTTTTTCTCGGGCTGGTCAGTGGTACCAGCACCAACATGGTGGTGCATCCGGAAGTGGAAGGAGTGATCTCACTGGAACTTAACGATGTTACGGTCGATGAAGTGTTGCACGTAACGCGGGAAGTTTTTGGCTACGAGTACGGGCAAAACAACGGTATCTATACAATTTTTCCGCGCAAGCTGCGCACCGAAGTTTTTCCCATCAACTACCTGGATGTCAGGCGGCGTGGCGTATCCGACACTAGTGTGGCGGTAGGCGAAATTACCTCCAACAACGGTAATCGCAACAACAATAATAACAATACAAATAACGCGGGCGGCAACAGCTTCGGCGGTGGCGGCAATCAGGATCGGAACCGGCAGACCAGTTCCGGCGCACGCGTTGAAACTTCCTCGGAAGCCAACTTCTGGGAATCGCTGGAGGCCAGCCTGAATGCCATTGTTGGCACCGCCGACGGCGAGCGCATGGTCATGGTCAATGCACAAACAGGCATGGTGGTGGTCAAGGCCTTGCCGGCGGAATTGTCGGCGGTGCGCAGCTTCCTGGAAAAATCCCAGCTCAGCGCTGGTCGCCAGGTGATCCTGGAAACCAAGATTATCGAAGTACGCTTGAATGATGCCTTTCAAGCCGGCATCAATTGGTCGGAAATCCAGGGCGAGATGGCGCTGGCCTACGACGTGGTAAGAAACAATCCCGCCGTGGGCAGCACCACCCAGACTAGCCAGGCCGCGTTTTCCGCGATTTTCGGCGTATCGGACATTAGCCGGCTGATAAGCTTGCTGGAAACCCAGGGCCACGTGCAAGTGCTGTCCAGTCCGCGTGTGTCCACGGTCAACAACCAAAAAGCTATTATTCGGGTCGGTTCGGACGAATTCTTCGTAACCGGCATTTCCAACCAGACCATGGCTAGCGCGGCCATTACCACTACCACACCAACCGTGGAGCTGGCATCGTTTTTTAGCGGTATTGCCCTGGACGTGACGCCGCAGATCGCCGAGAACGGCGACGTGATCCTCCATGTTCATCCGGTGATCAGCGAGGTGACCGACCAACTCAAGGAACTGACCGTAGGTGACGAGCGTTTTTCCCTGCCCTTGGCGCTGCGCGACATTCGAGAGTCCGACAGCATCGTTCGCGCGCGCAATGGTCAGGTCATCGTGCTCGGCGGCTTAATGCAGGAAATCAATTCCGAGTCGCGCGGCAAGCGCCCCTTTCTGGGCAGTATTCCCGGCCTCAACCTCCTGTTTAAAACCAGAAACGACAGTGCACAAAAAACTGAATTGGTTATTCTGATGCGGCCGATTGTTGTCAGTGACGATGCGTGGGACAACGACATTCGCGAAACGGAGCGGCGTATAAGGGAATTGGGTTCGGACTATCGTGCAAGATTCTAGTCGGGCGGAGCGTCCATGTATAAAGAATTCTACAAATTCAAGGAAATGCCCTTTACGCTGACGCCGAACACACAATTTTTTTTCAACCGGCACAGCCATCGTGAAGCCTTGAACACCATGTTGCTGGCCCTGCGGCACAGCGAAGGCTTTATCAAAATCGTGGGCGAGGTGGGCACCGGGAAAACCCTGCTGTGCAGGAAGTTATTGTCCCTGCTCGACGGCCATCTGATGACGGTCTACATCCCCAATCCCTATCTGACACCAGCGGAGCTAAAAGCTGTGGTGGCCGAGGAGCTGGGTATTCGCAGTGAGCTCAATATTCCCGCCTATAAACTGCCGGGGATTATCTATCGGCGCTTGATCCAGTTGGCCCGGCTTGGCAAGCAAGTGGTATTGGTTATTGATGAAGCCCAGGCCATGCCGCGGGAAACCATCGAATCATTACGCTTGCTAACGAACCTGGAAACTGAACGGCGCAAGCTGTTGCAGGTTGTGTTGTTGGGGCAACCGGAATTGGACGTGCTATTAAATCGCCCCGATTTGCGGCAACTAAAGCAGCGCATTGTATTTTCCGAGCGTTTGCGACCGTTTAGCGCCAAGGGCACCGCACATTATGTACGGCACCGTCTCCTGGCCGCCGGCTGCACGGCGGAGCTGTTCAGTGGGGGGGCTTTGCGGCTGTTAGCGTTCGCCTCGGGTGGCACGCCCCGGTTAATTAATATTTTGGCCCACAAGGGTTTGTTGGCTGCCTACGGCCGGGGAGATCAGCAAGTGAAAGCGAGCCATCTGGCAAGGGCGGTTGCGGATACGGAGGAAAGTCGCTGGCAGGGCAAACTGCTGGCATGGCGTTGGCGATTGTTGGCGCCGGTTGCGGGCGCATTTTTGCTATTGGTGGCCGCCTTGCCTTTCAATAGTCTTTTGCGAGGATTGTTGTGAGCCTGGTCAACGACATGTTGAAAGACCTGGAAGCGGGGCGGCGCGAGCCCCTGCCGCAGGGCGTTTACCTGGACGATGCGCCAGCGCGGCATTCACTCGTCCCCCGTGTATTGGGGACGCTAGGCTTGGTGGTTTTTGTGGCCGGCGCTTTTTATCTGGGATTGAACTGGCGCGATGCCGAGCTGTCCGCGACAGACGTTGCCCTGGCTCAGCTTGACAATCAAGCGGTGACTGAGACTGTCGACACTACGAAAATCGCCGCTGCGCTTCGTGATGTTGAATTGAATCAAGCGCTTGATCCTCAACGCTTGACCGAGGAAACTCCGGTCGTGGTGCCTGTTGTGGAGCAGTCCGTCGTAGCACAGGTTGCAGTAGAACAAGCCGCAGTTGAACAGGCTATCGCGGACCCCAAAGTTGTTGCAAGCGAGCGCGTCGATGCTTCGGAGCGAATTGCGTCGCTACTGCATAGAGCAGCGATCGCGCTGCGCGAAGACCGCCTTACCAGCCCCATCGAAGACAATGCTTTCGCCCGTTATCAAGCCGTGCTGCTATTGGAGCCTTCCCACCCCGAGGCGCTCGAGGGGATAAAAAAGATCGCCGAACGCTACCTGGAATTTTACGCGATAAAGTACAAAGCCAATGAACCGGGTGCGGCCAATTCCCATCTCGGCAGGGCGGAGCGCGTCGTGAGCCGCTATCCGATGCTTTCCGATTGGTTCGACCAGCGCCGCGACGCCACCGTCGCCGGCCCGCACACCCGACGTTGCGGTCGTTAGCCGTC
>JBBDIU010000137.1:0-13611 GCA_040880205.1 Cellvibrionaceae bacterium | reverse complement strand
GCCGAAATAGATGCCCTGCGGGTCCCGTGGCCAAGCGGGAATCTGGATGCCAAGTGGTTCACCCAACCAGTCCCGCGCCAGGGCCAGGGTCGTTCTGCCGGAAGCTTCCGTTAGTGCAGCCGACAGTAGATGGCTGCTGCCAGTGGAATACAGCATGGTGCCGCCGGGTCGATCGACAAACGGACGGGTAAGCACGTGCTGTGTCCAATTGTCACTCAATACCCAGCGCCCATAATTTCTACCCGAAGTCCGCTCGAGCCCCGCCCGCAATGACAGCAGGTGGCCTACCGTGATCGCCTCCACTCCGGCTGTTGCATTGTTCGGCACCCGCTCGCCCAGCAGTTCCACAATCGGCTGATCAACTCCCTCGAACACTCCCTTTTCAATTGCAATGCCCACCAAGGCAGCCAGCACAGTTTTCGAGAGGGACTTAATGTTTACAGGCCGATCCAGGTCCGCACCGTTGAAAACCTCCTCGATCACCAACTCGCCGTGACGTGCCGCTAGCAAACCATGCAGACGGGGTAGCTCTTTCGCCCTCGCGATAGCCTCGCGCGTGAGTTCAGCGTCCAACGCGCCGTTGCCAACGGCGGCGGAAGCGCCAAAGCCGGAAAGCAACAACACCAAGGTCAGAAGATTGGCGCTGACGAGCCCCCGAGTGACTTGGTCTTTTAACCGTTTCATTCTGATGTGGAACTCCACCCGTTTCGCTGTCAAAGATTACTTTAGAGTCCCGGGTCAGGCAAACAGTGACCGCCCAGCTTGACACTCCGAGGCACGTTGATTATCGTAGCTCGCAGTACCTAAACGAAACCCATTCCGAGCTGCATGATGAGATTTCCGCTGGCACAGCAACTGATTCACCCGCTACACCGCGTCCTTGGCGTCGTGGCGCTGGTGATTGTGGTGGGCTTAAGGCTGTCGCCGTAGCGGGTAATTTCTAGAAGAAACACAGAAACCCCCTTTGGCGACAAGCCAAAGGGGGTTTTTTTATGCCTGATCATCCAACCATGCCCAAACATTCTACAAAGGACCACGGCCATGAAGCTCAACGGAGCACAACTAACAATAAAGCTGCTGGAACAACAGGGAATCACCCGCATTGCAGGTATTCCCGGTGGCGCCAGCTTACCCTTGTATGACGCTCTGTTTGCCAGCGATATCCAACATGTGCTGACGCGACATGAACAGGGCGCGGGATTTATCGCCCAAGGCATGGCTCGGGTTACCGGCAAGCCGGCCGTGTGTTTGGCCAGTTCCGGGCCGGGCGCGACCAACTTGCTCACGGCGGTGGCCGATGCCCATCTGGATTCAATCCCGCTCATCGCCATTACCGGTCAGGTCGCCCAGCATTTAATTGGTACCGACGCCTTTCAGGAAGTGGACACCTTCGGGCTGATGCTGCCCATTACCAAACACAATTTTCTGGTGCGTTCCGCCACCGAACTACTGGAGGTCGTTCCCGAGGCATTCCAAATTGCCTGCTCGGGCCGAGCGGGACCCGTTGCCATCGATATTCCCAAGGACGTGCAACTCGAAGTTGTTGACGTCAATCAGTGGCCACTTCCCATGACCCCGCAAGCGAAACCCGATCCCACGGCAGTTGAGCTGGAACAACTGCGCGCCATGATTGGCGCCGCGCAACGGCCGGTGTTGATGGTGGGCGGTGGCGTGGTTCATTCCAATTGCCATCGCGAACTGCTGCAAATGGCCGAAAGTCAGGACCTACCCGCGGTTTCCACCTTCATGGGCTTGGGTGTTGTGCCATCGGATCATCCACTGCACTTGGGCATGTTGGGAATGCACGGTGCGCGTTTTACCAACATGATACTGGAAGAATGTGACTTGCTAATTGGTGCGGGCGTACGTTTCGATGATCGCGCCACGGGCAAGGTTAGCGGCTTTTGTCCCCGGGCCAACATCATTCACATCGACATCGATGCCAGTGAATTGGGCAAAATAAAACGGCCGTCCCTGGCAATACGCGCTGACATCGGTTCCACCATTACGCGCTATTTGCAGCAAGCCCAACCCATGCGACGACCAAACTGGCTGGAACGCGTGGCATTTCTTAAACAACGCTTCCCGTTGGTTTGCTCTGCTATTGGTTCCGATGTCAATGAAGAAGATCCGTTTTCTCCCTACGGACTGCTCAAGCTACTATCCCGCACCGTCGGCGATGCCGCCACCATTGTCACTGACGTGGGACAACATCAAATGTGGGCCGCCCAGGCCTTTCCATTTCGGCGACCACGACAGTGGATTAGCTCCGGCGGACTGGGGACCATGGGCTTTGGCATGCCAGCGGCCATTGGTGCGGCTCTCGCGCAGCCGGAACGGCCCGTAGTGTGTATTAGCGGCGACGGCAGCATCATGATGAACATCCAGGAACTGGACACCGCCGCCGAGCACAGCTTGAATATTAAAATCGTGGTTATGAACAACAACAATCTGGGCCTGGTTCGCCAACAACAATCACTGTTCTATGGTGGGCGACTTAACGCCACGCAAAACAAACAGCGTTTGAGCTTTGCGGCCATTGCCGAAGCCATGGGGGCGAGCGGTTGCGATCTGGGCATGTCCGACGATCCCATCGCCGATCTCGCAAACGCGTTGCAAACCCCGGGGCCTTGCTTGATCGATGTCCCCATCGCGGAAAACGCCATGGTTTTTCCCATGGTTCCGCCGGGCGCGGCAAACAAAAACATGATTAATGAGGTCGAGGAGGCGTAGATGAACGCATTAACGAAGCTCGACAAAAGGGCGCAATCGGTGCTGGAACTGAAAGTGAGAAACCATCCCGGTGTTATGTCTCATGTCTGCGGGCTATTGGCGCGGCGAGCGTACAATATGGAAGGCATTATTTGCCTGCCCATGAAAGACGTCCGATACAGTGCGATTTGGTTGCTGGTGAACGAAGACGCGCGACTGGAACAGGTTATTCAGCAACTGCGCAAACTGCGAGACGTGTTGGATGTGGAGCGCCACGGCGTGGAGCACAGGGTTTTCACTCAGCTTAAATCCTTGTTTTCCTAATCCGGATTGGAATGAACCGAACCACGCTCGCCACCGCAAACGTTCGCACCGATGAGCATTGATATTACAAGCTTGAAATCACCTGCTTTGAATCAAAAAAAAGCCCCCACGCGTCGGCGTGGAGGCGAATTCAAGAAAACGTTTTAGTTGTTTTCGAAGAAATCCCAGGAGAATCTCGGTATGCCAGCGCCATTGACGTCAGGGTACAGACCATGACCGCCTCCACTAACCGTGCACATGCTTACCTGGACACCGTCAATACAGCTTGAATGTGTCTTGCACGAGGTGTTGGAGGATTTCGACTCCGTAGTGCTCGACGTACTGCAGCTCTGCACCCGCCGCCAAGCTTCAAGGCTGTCTTGGGCGCCGAGCGAATCGAGAACGCCGTTGTTATAGCTCACAATCCCATCGCTGGTGCCGTGGAAGTGCACCACCGGAATGCCTTGGGACAAGGTGGACTGGCAATTGCTCACGATCGAGTTCATGCTGCTGCCGCCGGAAATACCGTAGGACACGGCCGAGGCCCCGGCGAACAAATCGGCAGCTTCGCAGGCGAGCGTGTGCGTCATGGAACCACCATTGGACAGACCCGTCGCATAGATGCGGCTGGCGTCGATGGTACCGTGGTTTTGCACGTGGGCTACTACGTTGCGAATGAAGGTTACGTCGTCCGCGCTGGAGCTGCCACAGCATGAGCCCTGCGCATTCCACGAATTGCTAACACCCTGCGGGTACGCAACAATGAAACCTTCCACGTCCGCCAGATCATCCCACTCCGAAATCGACTGCTGGGCGGAGTTACTGCTGGTATAGCCGTGCATATCGACCACCAGCGGTACGGCAACCGAGCCGTCATAGGAAGCGGGCACATAGATGTTCACATCACGACCACTCACCGTACAATCGAACTGTCCGGGTAGCAGATTCGTACAAGAAGGTGTACCAGTCGTGGGATCACCGCCTGGGTCACCACCGGGATCGCCACCGGGATCGCCGCCGCCGTCGGTATCCCCTTCGAGAACGATGTTGTCGACTTCATAGGTTTCGTAAAAACTGCTGGCATCAATTGAGTAACGAAGCACAACCGTGGCGTTATCGGCTGAGGACCCCAGATCGATTTCAACCCGGCCCGAGGAATAGCGTACGGAATCTACCACCGTGAAGCTACCACCGTTGATGGAAACAGCCGCATTTCCCCGCTCGCCCCAGTCCAGACCGTCCGTTACCCTGTCAAAGCTAAGCACCAAATTGGTGTGGCCGCTGGCATCAATCGCGGCGGAGGTAATTACGCCGCTGGACGAACCGCCGCGCATTCTGACACCGTAACTACCGGTATACACGTAGCCGCTATCGGTGAATTGCCCTAGGCCATTGTCAAATGATTCCTCGAAAATCACCGCGGCCTGGCCAAGGCTTGCCGCCGATAGCGATATCACACCGACGGCTATAACCATAAGTGCGCGACGCGCGGATAGTAATAATGCTTTGGTTTGTCTATTCATACTGGTAGCCCCTATATCGAATTTTTTGCTCGTTGAACGCCCTTCGTACGTGGCGACCTTGAATATATCGACAAGACACTTTGTGCGCTATGACACGAAATACGAATATGTCGCCAAATGCGCGGGTAATGCCATTTCAGTAATACCGATTGGTCATATTCGCAGAAAGATGCAACATTACCCGGTTATTACCAGCCGCATTGGTTACCGGGCCATATAAAGCCGCTGGCGATGTTGCGCCTCTTGGAAAGGCGTCCCTCGCAAAAATGGGGGACCGTTCCCCACGAGGCGCGCCTTACCAGAGGCTTTGCTTTCAATCCATGGGTATGGCGCGCTGAAACTGTGCGAACCTATGGTAAGGGCTGGTCGGTCTCAGGGACATTAATTCAATTGAGAATTCAATCGAGGATATGAGATATTTTTAATAAAAAGTTTTCTCGCTTATAAGAAAAAACGTAAGGTACTGAGGCTGCCAGACCAACGGTTGATAAAGGCACGGTGTCCAAGCAGCCTGGATTGATCTTTAGTTTTGGAGTCCTTTAACCGCCATTTGTAGCGCATACAAACTGGTGCGAGCAGTTATGTACAAGGTCTGGTGATCTTCACCCGCAAAACCGACATTGGTCGGCATCTCCGCGGTTTCAATGAAGTGGAGTCGTTCGCCTTCGGGATTATAGATGCCGACGCCACCAATCCAGGTGATATATAGATTGCCCTGTTCATCCAGTGTCATGCCGTCTGAACCGGAGTCAATAAACTCCCTTTTTGGGCCCAGTGTCGCATCATTATTGATATTGAAAACAAAAACCTTGCGTAGCCCCGTATCGGCAATGTACAACAATTTATTGTCCGCCGTGCCAACAATACCGTTGGGCTTGCCCATATCCGAAACGACGCGATTCACGGACTTTCCGTCGGGCCATAGGTAATAGACATGCTCGCCGTCCTGGGTAAGGTTATCCGGCTCGCCGTAGTTTGGGTCGGTAAAATAGATACCGCCTTTGTCGTCGATCCACAAATCATTGGGGCTGTTGAACTCCTTGTCGTTGTAATCTTGCGCGAGCACGGTGATGGTGCCATCCGGCGCCATCGAAGTCACGCGCTTACCACGACCCTCGCATGCAAGCAGGTTGCCATCCGCATCAAAGATCAAACCATTGGCGCCATTGGACTGCTCGCGAACAATGGTTAACTTCCCTTCAGTATCGAGTTTGTGAATACGGTTATTGGGAATGTCGGTAAAATACAAATTGCCGGCCTCGTCGGCAACCGGCCCTTCGATAAAACTGAAATCGCCCCGCACTTTGACTAGTTCCACACCGGGCGCAATCAAACTGGTGCTTTCGTTCTGCGCAATTGCGCCCAAGTGGATCAATGCAAATGCAGCAATGACGGCGGATAGTGTTCGCTTCATACCTTTTCTCCCAAAAACACGATTGAGGAATTCTTATTGAACGCTACTTAGCTTTCACACCCAGCAAGGTCAGGATATTGCTGCTGAGAATCAAACTGACGACGGCCACGGCGATTGCCATGGAGAACCACTGCAAGGCATAGGAAAAATTGCGCCCGGCGTCCACTTGCACTTCTGGCCAGTGTCGCACCAGCACCCCGCTCTGCCCTTCATTCAAGCGCACCACGTAAGGAAATAACGGGCTTGAAAACAAAGGCTGCAATTCATCCGTGTTCATATGACGAAGAAGTAGCGGCCACTTTACCGTCTCAATATTATTTTTCCTGGCCGCCTCCGCCTCGCGCGGTACGTAGATCTGCCCCTGCAACTCCCGCACCCCGTCAATGGCGGGCAGGCTTTGCTTTAGCGCCTCATAGGTAGCCGCTCCGGTCCAGCCTCGGCTTACCAGCACGATCTCGTCCCGCTCCACCAGTTTGACCGGAGTCATTATCTCGAAGCCGATCTGTTCCTCATAGCTTTGATAAATGAGAAACAGGGATTTGTCGTTCAGGTATTCACCGTGCACGGTTACCCGGCGATTTTGCAGCTGGATTGCATCGTACTCGCGCCCGGCCAGAGGCACGTGCTCAATGGCGCTTGGCGCCATCTTCCGCATCTCGCGATAGCTATCCTGAAGCGCGATCTTTTCCTCGGCACGTTCCAACTGCCAGATGCCGAGCCGGGCCAAACCACCAACGACCGAAATAACGCAGGCCGCGACGACCCAATTGAGCCGGAACTCCAATTTGCCCACAGTAATTTTTTTACGCAACATTTATGTCTTGGTGCCCACTTTCCCGCAAAGCGAATCAAGCGCTTTCACCTTGCGTTGATGAAAAAAACGAACAATATGATTCATCGGACCGCTGGGTGCAAGCGGCAAATTTCCCGCATGTGGATTTCAGATCTCCGCTATTATATCCTTTCCGGGGCATCATCAACGCGGAATTATTTTCCGTGACACCTGTACTGGCCGTAATGGATGGCGATAGCTACCATGCAAAAATTACTGGGTATTCTTCTATCCATTGTCTCCCTGGCACTTTTCCTGGCCGGGGGCGCGGCCATTATTGCCATAGTTCACGCATTGACCGTGGAAAGCACGCTGGCGGCCATTGAATCGGCGTACGGCACGCTGGTAATTGCCATTTTCCTGATTGTGTTGGGAAGATTCGCGCTGAAGGCAGCGATGGCGCGGCTAAGCGGAGTGGGCGGAAAGAACACCCCAGGGCCCAAGTGAGCTTGATTAGTACGCGGGGTAATTTTGGCTTGGATTTTTAAGAGCGAATAAGAATATAAGAACTCTTTTCCTCGTTGCTATTCGCATTAGGGAAGAAAAATGGTAGTTTCCAAGCTGTTGCGTATTCAGGTTTTAGCTGGGCCAAGCAAACAGTGTGCCATACTGCCTAGGCACATAAAGCTTCTCTGTGCTTTACTTTCCTCGCGCGGGTCCGCGGATGGTCTGGGGGCACCTAGAGACAATAACAATAGGAGAACGTAGATGAAGTGTTACTACTATTTATCACCAAGTCTTGCTAGCACAGAGGGTATTGCCGAAGACCTGCACGAGGCTGGGGTAAGCGACTGGTTCATGCATATTGTCAGCAAGGATGAAGCCGGACTCAGCCGCAAACAGCTACATTCCAGCAACTATTTGGAAACGCTGGATTTTATTCGGTACGGCCTGATAGGTGCACTTTGCGGTTTTATCATAGGCCTTGGGCTGGCCGGTCTGCTGAACGTATTCAATCCGTTCGGCATCGACCTACCCATGCTCGCCTACATTGGTGTCGTTTTTTTGCTCAGCTGTTTTGGTGCGTGGCAGGGGGGGCTGCTCGGAGTTTCGATGGAGAACAAGAAGCTGCACAAATTCCATGACAAAATTGACGGGGGGCATTACCTGATACTGGTATACGCGCACAAAAACAAGGAAGACGGCGTGGTAAAAACAATGGCAAAATTGCACCCCGAAGCCAAGCTGGTTGGCGTTGATCGACAATTCTTCAATCCTTTCAGCACCCCGGATCCGGCACCCGAAACGCCCGCGTAAGCCACGACCAATACAGAAGGCGAGCTCTGCGGTAATTTTTGGGGATGGGTGCCGACTATAATCCGCACAAATTGCTTGCGGCTTTTTCCTCAATGACATAGCATCATGCGTGCGAGCCCAAGGCGTTGATACAGTTTATAAGGCCAACAGGCTATAAATTCAACAAACAATAGGTCACGGGAATCAGCTTACCGGCGCAAACTGCCATCGTACGCAGAGCTGCGCGGAAAAGAACGCTATAAAAAGAGCACTATAAGAGCACTATAAGAGCACCAGGAACATAAAACTAGCGTCCAATTGCGCATAGCCAATCAAATAGCCAATTGAAGCAGCGAGCGCGGTTACGACATCGACGCGACCATGGTGCAACGATCATGGTGCAACGATAAAGCGCTACGATAAGGCGCTACGATTAAGAGCAACGATTGAAAAGCCAGAATCCATTGGCGTGGTCGTATTTCAGAAGCCATAATTCAGCAGCCATGGCCCAGAAAGCATTGTCCAGAAACCATGGCCCAGAAAAGCAGTTTAAAGACCGTAGCCCAGAAGCCTTTGTTTGAAAACCTGAGTTTGAAACTTGAGCTTGGAAACCTGAACTGAAATCCTGGGCTGGAAACTATAATCCAAAGGCCGTATAAAAGCGCTTTGCCTTGATCCATTCGGAACAAGTATAGGATGGAAGCTGTGACCGCAACAAACAGTGCCGTGATCTTCTTTTGCAGACTGTTGAGAAACTCCGGCAAAAGCGCCGATGCAAGGCACAAGTCCCTCCGAAATCAATCCGCCAGGCAACCCACCGACCGGTGGCTCCGCACGATCGCCGGCGACCGCTGGAAAGGGATAACCCCAATCAAGCTCGCGGCCGCCCCTGCAACAGCATTAACAGCATTCACCCTTTCTTTCAATTCCCCCGTTCGATTCCCGCGGGGCTGGCTACGTTCGTTGCGCGAATAAGGATAATACCGATATGCCATTCATAATCGCGATCATTGCGCTGGTTATCCTCTCTGTGTTGTTGCACTTTCTCAGCCCGTGGTGGCTAACGCCAATCGCCTCCAACTGGAGCGCGATCGATGTCACCATCGACATCACCTTTTGGGTAACCGGCTTTGTGTTCATCGCCGTCAACTTGTTCATGGCCTATGCGGTTTATCGATTTCGCTACAACAAAGACCGCCGAGCCCACTACGAGCCGGAAAACAAGAAACTGGAATGGTGGCTCACCGGCTTTACCACTGTCGGAGTCGTCGCCATGCTCGCACCGGGCCTTTTCGTCTGGGCACAATTCGTCAATGTACCGGAAGATGCTCACGAGGTGGAGGTCGTCGGCCAACAGTGGCAATGGGGATTTCGCTATCCCGGCGCGGACGGGGTTCTGGGGGCAGCCGATGCCGCCAACATTGGGCCGGATAACCCCTTTGGTGTCGATCCGGACGATCCCAATGGGCAGGACGACATCCTGGTCGCCAGTCAGGAAATGCATCTGCCGGTGGATAAACCCGTTAAGATACTGTTGCGCTCAAAGGATGTACTGCACGATTATTCGGTAGCGCAGTTCCGAGTCAAAATGGATATGGTTCCCGGCTCGGTAACCTACCTGTGGCTGACTCCCACGGTAACGGGCACCTACGACATTCTTTGCGAAGAATTATGCGGCATAGGCCATCACATCATGCGCGGTCGCGTAGTCGTTGAAGACGAGGCGGACTACGAAGATTGGCTTGCCGCCCAACCAACCTATGCGGATACCCAAAACGAAATTTCCGGCAACTCGCAGGCGGGACAAGCGCAGTATGCTATCTGCGCCAGTTGCCACGGTCGCAATGGCGAAGGCAACCAGGCGATGAACGCGCCCAAACTGGCGGGCCAGGAACCCTGGTACTTGAAACGACAATTGGCCTACTATCGCGAGGGCGTGCGCGGTTCTCACGAGGAAGACGTGTACGGCCAACAGATGGCCCCGATGGCATCAACACTGGCCAACGAGGAAGCGCTAAACAATGTTATTGCCTACATTCAGACCTTGCCGGACGATCCTTCACCGGCCACTATCCAGGGCGACATTAAAAGAGGCCGTGCGCTCTATCAACCCACGTGCAGCATTTGCCACGGCGAGAACGGCGGCGGTGTCTGGGCGGTCAATGCCCCCGCACTGGCTGGGATGAATGACTGGTATCTGGCCCGCCAGTTGGAAAACTACAAGGCTGGCATTCGCGGCTCCCACCCAGGTGACGAATTCGGCTTTCAGATGACTTCCATGGTGTCGGGGCTGAAAAATTCCGCTGCCATCAACGATGTGGTTGCCTACATCAACAGTTTGCCAGGGCAAATGCCGGCGCAGGCCGAAGTCGCTACGACGGGAGACAATTAAATGACATATGTCGCAATAGCTGACCAACCCTCGGAACTGCACGATCCGCACAGTTTCATTACCCGTTACGTCTGGAGCCAGGATCACAAGGTCATTGCCATCCAATACGCATGCACGGCCATTTTTGTCGGCCTGATCGCCCTGGTACTGTCCGGACTCATGCGCCTGCAATTGGGCTATCCCGACACCTTTTCCTTTATCGATCCGAGCGACTATTACCAATTCGTCACCATGCACGGCATGATCATGGTGATTTACCTGTTGACGGCCCTGTTCCTGGGGGGCTTCGGCAACTATCTCATTCCCTTGCAGATCGGCGCCAGGGACATGGTGTTTCCCTATCTGAACATGCTCAGTTATTGGTTCTATCTGTTGTCGGTAATTATTCTTCTGGCCAGCTTTTTCGTGGCGGGTGGCCCGACCGGTGCCGGTTGGACCCTGTATCCACCCCAGGCGATTCTGCGCGGCACGCCCGGAGCGGACATGGGCATTGTATTAATGCTTGTCTCTCTGGCGGTGTTCATTGTGGCCTTTACCATGGGCGGCCTCAATTATGTGACCACGGTGTTGCAAGCCCGAACCCGTGGTATGACGCTGATGCGCATGCCGCTTTCCGTGTGGGGCATTTTCGTGGCCACAATTCTGGGCCTGTTTGCCTTTCCGGCCTTGTTTGTCAGTGCCGTGATGATGGCTTTCGACAAACTGATCGGGACCAGTTTTTTCATGCCGGCCATCGTCTCGGTGGGCGAATCCCTCAACTATTCGGGGGGAAGTCCGGTACTCTTCCAGCATCTGTTCTGGTTTTTCGGCCACCCGGAAGTGTACATTGTCGCCCTGCCGGCCTTCGGCCTGGTGTCCGACGTATTGAGCACCCACGCGCGTAAAAACATATTTGGCTACCGCATGATGGTATGGGCCATTGTCGCTATCGGCGGCTTGAGTTTTATCGTCTGGGCGCATCACATGTATGTCAGCGGTATGAATCCCTACTTTGGGTTTTTCTTCGCCTTCACCACGCTGATTATCGCCATTCCAACCGCGCTTAAGGTTTACAACTGGGTGCTGACGCTTTGGCAGGGCAACATCCAGCTCACGGTACCAATGCTGTTCGCCATGGGTTTTATTTTTACCTTTATTCACGGCGGTCTGACCGGTATCTTCCTGGGCAACGTCACCGTCGATCTTCCGCTGTCGGACACCTACTTTGTGGTGGCCCACTTTCACATGGTAATGGGGGTGTCCCCGGTGATGGTAGTGTTCGCGGCCATATATCACTGGTTTCCCAAAATTACCGGCAAGATGTTCAACGTCACGCTGGGTAAAATCCATTTCTGGGCCACCTTCCTGGGCACCTATGCAATTTATCTGCCCATGCACTACCTGGGCTTTCTCGGGGTGCCGCGCCGCTACTACGCCATCGGCAATACGGATTTTATTCCCGAATCCGTAGCGGCACTCAATGCCAATATCACCCAGGCCGCTATTTTCGTCGGCATCATGCAACTGGTTTTCATCATCAATATCGTCTGGAGCCTGATCAAGGGCAAGGCCTCGGGCGGCAATCCCTGGGGCGCCACATCACTCGAATGGCAAACACCGGAAACACCGCCCAGCCACGGCAACTGGGGACCCAAATTGCCCACCGTCTATCGCTGGGCCTATGAGTACGGCGTGCCGGGCGCCAAGGACGATTTCGTACCACAGAACATGCCACCGGATGAGGTTCCGATGCAGGACGGCGCCGGCAAGTTCAAGGACCACACCATATGAACCTGTACCGCATACTGACCGAAATGCCCTGGAAGGGGCACCAGGATGAAGCTGGCGCGCTGGCGGCTCACCCTGGCGGCGCGGTATCCGTTCCACCACAAAAAGTGGCACTGCGCCTATTTCTCGGCGTCGTCGGGGTAATGTTCGCGCTTTTCATTACTGCCTACATTGTGCGCATGGAACTCAGTGATTGGCGCCCCATGCCGGAATCGTCACTGCTGTGGTTCAATACATTGATACTGTTTCTCAGCAGTATTGCACTGCAGTGGACGCGGCTGGCTTTGAATCGCGGTCAGGCGAGTAAAGTAAAGGCAGGGTTGCTGCTGGGCGGATTGCTAACCGCGGGCTTTGTTTTCGGCCAGGTTACGGTCTGGCGGCAGATGCATGCGGAGGGCTACATTCTTTACAACAATCCGGCCAATTCGTTTTTTTACGTGCTGACCGGTATTCACGCCCTGCACATGCTGGGCGGCCTGTGGGTATGGATGCGGGCGAGCTTTCGGGCCTGGTCCGGGGCAACCATGGAAAAAATCCGCCTAAGCATAGAGCTATGCACGGTTTACTGGCACTTCCTGGTATTGGTATGGCTGGTGCTGTTCGCCCTATTATCTTATACATAGAGTTATCGTATACGTCGAGCTGTCGTATACATGATTTCGTATGCACAGTTGTCGTATACCTAGTTCTCTTACACCTGGGAAAGACTTATGAGTGATCAAGCCGTAGAGAGTCCGGGATCTATTCAAACCATGGCGGCGGATTGGTCCGCTGACAAGCAAGCCTTCCATGTGCCTTGGGGCAAGGCCATGATGTGGATCTTTCTGATCAGCGATACTTTCATCTTTACCACCTTTTTGGTGGGCTACATGAACGTGCGCATGAGCACCGCCGAGCCTTGGCCCTACCCCAGCGAAGTCTTCGCCCTGACTCTGTTCGGCAACAATATCCCGCTAATTCTCATTGCAATAATGACCTTTATCCTCATTACCAGCAGTGGCACCATGGCCCTGGCGGTACGCTACTCGCATTTTCGGGACAAGAAAAAAATCGCCCTATTCATGTTTATCACGGCCCTGTTTGGCGCCTCCTTTGTGGGCATGCAGGCCTTCGAGTGGACCAAGCTCATTTCGGAAGGTGTGAGGCCCTGGGCCAACCCCTTCGGTGCGCCGCAGTTCGGTTCGGTATTCTTCATGGTGACGGGGTTTCACGGCCTGCACGTGTCCGTTGGCGTGATTTATTTGTTGATCGTTGCCAGCAAAGTGTTAAAAGGCGATTACGATCGCAAAAACAATTATGAAATTGTCGAGATCACCGGACTATACTGGCACTTTGTGGACTTGGTTTGGGTGTTCATCTTCGCATTTTTCTATCTCTGGTAGGGGGTAATATGGAACTCACAGGAAACGAGCAGTACCCCGCGGCGGATGGT
>JBBDIU010000136.1:0-13611 GCA_040880205.1 Cellvibrionaceae bacterium | reverse complement strand
GTGAATAGCTGCAAGGACAGCAGCGGGACGGGGCCATGGATGGCCCCATTGAACGCAGAAACAGTACCCGCTCAGCCGCGCAATGCGGGGACAAACAGGCGAATGGTGGGCAATCTTCAGCGTCGACCGGCTTAACTAGGTGCCATTCAGACGTGAGATGTCATAGCTCACCGGCCGGCTTTGCTTGGCTGCACACCGTTGGGTTGTACGCAGAAGCGGTTGATGAGGGCGACAAGGGTGTTAATAGCCGGTTGGATTTGGTCCAGGGGAATGAATTCGTCGGGTTGGTGGGCCTGGTCGATGGAGCCGGGGCCGAATACGATAGTTTCCATCCCCAGTTGCTGCATAAACGCGGCTTCGGTGGCAAAGGCGACACTCTCCGCGACGTGGCCGGTCAATTGCTGCGCCGCCTGGACCAGCGCGGAGTCCGGTGATTCCTCGAAGGGTTCCACCCCGCCAATCAGTGCTTGGCACTCGATCTCGACGCCCGTGGTTTGGCGAACCGAGTCGAGCCTGCTGTTAATAAGCTCCCGCAACTCAGCCACATGCATACCCGGCAGGGGACGTAAGTCAAAGTGCAATTCGCAATGGCCGCAAATACGATTGGGGTTGTCGCCGCCGTGGATGTGCCCCAGGTTCAAGGTAGGCACGGCGACTTCAAAGCCGGCATGGTGATGTTCGCCCTGAAGTTCCTTGCGCAAGGCGAGCAGATCGGCAATTACCAGATGCATGGCCTCCATGGCATTGTTCCCCAAGCTCGGGTTGGAGGAGTGCCCGGCCAGGCCCTGGATCCGAACGGCTTCCATCATAATGCCCTTGTGCATGCGAACCGGTCTGAGTCCGGTGGGCTCGCCGATGATGGCGTAGCGTGCCTTGGGCCGGCCCAATTGCGCCAGATGCCGGGCGCCGTCCATGGAGCTCTCCTCGTCAGCGGTAGCCAGCACGATCAGTGGTTGTCGCAATGGCACCCTGACAAACTGCTCGACGGCGGCCAATACCACCGGAAAAAAACCTTTCATGTCGGTGGCACCCAAGCCGTACAGGCGATCATCTTGTTCAGTCAGGCTAAAAGGGTCGTGGCGCCAGCGGTTTTCGTCGTAGGGAACGGTATCGGTGTGGCCGGCCAGGACCAGGCCGCCGGGTCCACTGCCCAAGGTGGCAATCAGATTTGCTTTATTCGCCTGCCCGGGGATGGGAATGATTTCGGTGGCAAAGCCCAGGCCGTCGAGCCAGTTGGCCAGCAGGTCGATAACGCCGCGGTTGCCCATGTCAAAACGGGCGGAAGTGCTGCTCACGGAAGGTGCCGCGACGAGCTGGGCAAGGCGGTCCCGGTAATCTCTGAGCATGGTCATTGTCGGCTAAACATTGTCGGCCTACCGGCGATTAGGAGAGCACGGTTTTAAATGTAAAAAAGAAGATAATAGCCAATACGGCACCCACTGGCAGGGTGATGATCCAGGACATAAAAATGGTTCCGATCACGCTCAGATTGAGAGCGCCGATCCCCCGGGCAAGACCCACGCCCAAAATCGCGCCCACCAGGGTATGGGTGGTGGATACCGGCAAGCCGGTACCGGAAGCCAGAACCACGGTGGCGGCGGCGCCCAGCTCGGCGGCAAAACCGCGGCTGGGGGTCAGTTCGGTAATTTTTCTGCCCACGGTGGCGATAACCTTATAGCCATAAGTGCCTAACCCGGCCACGATGCCAAGCCCCCCCAGCAACAGTACCCAATTGGGCATTGTGGCACTGGCACCGATCACCCCTTCATTGACGATCACGCTGTAAACCGCCGCCATTGGACCCACCGCATTGGCCACGTCGTTGGACCCGTGGGCAAAGGCCATGGCGCAGGCGGTAAAAATCATCAACACGGCAAACACGCGCTCCACGCTGGCGAAGCGATTGCGCGATAACACAGCCGCGTCGTCCTCACGTATCCGTTTCAACAGTACCACGCCGATTGCCATCACGGCGAGGCCGATCAGGGTTGCATAACCCGCTGATTCCCCGTAACTCAACGCCATCCCCGCGTCAGCAAAAACGTGTTTAAGGCCCTTTACCATGGTCACCATGGCAATCAGGAAGCCCACCGCGAACATGTAAATGGGGATAAAACGCTTGGCGTTTTGAAATGGTTTGTCGGTGTTGAGAATCAAAACCTGAACGCTGCGAAACAGACCGTAGGAAATACTGCCGGCCAGGACCGGCGACACCACCCAACTGGCCACGATGCTGCCGACCCGAGCCCAATCCACCGCGTCAATGCCGATACCCACCGCGGCAAAGCCAACAATGGCCCCCACAATGGAATGGGTGGTGGACACCGGCCAGCCCCACAAACTGGCTGCCAGCAACCAAGTGCCGGCCGCCAGCAGGGCGGACAGCATGCCGTATACCAACAGCTCGGGCGTATCGGTCAAAATGGCGGGATCGATGATCCCCTTGCGAATGGTGGAAGTGACTTCGCCCCCGGCCAGATAGGCGCCGAGGAATTCGAATACCATGGCGATAATGATCGCCTGCTTGATGGTGAGTGCGCGCGATCCCACCGACGTACCCATGGCATTGGCGACATCATTGGCGCCCACTCCCCAAGCCATGAAAACGCCGAAGACACAGGCCAGCACCAGCAGCACGGTGCCGTATTCGGCAATCACAGACATCTGATTTTCCCCACCAAAACTACCCGACTGATGTTTTTGATTCCGCGCTATCGCGCCAACAGCAACTGCAAGCGGCTGCCAACCCGCTGTGCCCGGTTGGACAGTTCCCCAATCCACTCGATAACGCGGTAGAGAAACATCACATTCACCGGCCGCAAATCATCTTCAATGGCAAACAGGGCCGCGCGAATTTGCACCTCGAGTTTGTCGGACAAGTGCTCGCGGTTATCCAGTTCTTCAATCAGGTTTTCCACCACCGTCAGTTCATAACCACTGAAACCGGTTTCCAGCAGCTCATCCAGTTCATTGATTGCTTTCAGTGCCTGATTAGCCGCGTCCACCGCCGATTGCACAAATTCCTGCATGTGGGACTGAATGAATTCCGGTATGGCCATTTTCCGGCCCAGCATAATACCGGCGATGTCGCGCGCGCAGTTGGCGATGGCGTCCTGCATGGAGAGCAGCTCCAACAGGTCGGTGCGCGGTACCGGCAAAAACAGACTCTTGGGCAGGTGCAGGCGCAGATTCTTCTTCAGATCGTCCGCTTCGTTTTCTCGTTCGGCAATGCGCTGCTGGATGGCCTCGGCATCCTGCCAGTTGCCGGCGGTCACGGCCTGAAAAAATGGGATCAGTTCCTCCGCCGTGGCGCAGGCAACCGTCATATGATCCTGCATGGGCTTGATGGGCGACTTGCCAAACAAGCTGGTGAAGGGGTTGTTTATGGCCATAACTGCTTTTTGCCTTGGTCGGTAGCATTTTTGGTCGGAAGTAACCTTGGTCGGTCGCAACCCTCGGTCTCAACGTGGTTGATCGAACATAAGGTACACTGCCAAAAGGCGGCCATTATGGCAAAAACGGCGCGAAATAGAAGTGGTTTCGCAGGGTAGATCACAAACTCCCCAGGCCCTTTAGCGCGCCCGGATGGTACTGCTGGAGCCTGATTGCAGCTACAATCAATGGTCATCAGCAGCAATTGTGTCAACACCGAAATAGGAAAGGGTTATGGCAGACACCGCCGCCGCGGATCGGGTCCTGGATCTGCGCAGTCTCCTGAACGATCTGGTGGCCGACGGCTTGCTTGATCAGGAAGACGCCAACGGCATTGCCGGCGCGGTGCGCACCCGCGAGCAGACCGCCATGCATCCGCTGGCCTATATTGCCAGCCAGCAACTGCCCAATGTGTCGCGCCCCGGCAAGTCACTGGACCTGGAAACGCTTACCCACTGGTTGGCGGAAAAGGCCGATCTGCCAGTGTTCAATATCGATCCCCTGAAAATCAAAGTGGCGGCGGTTACCGAGGTCATGTCCTACGCTTTCGCCAAGCGCCACGGCATCCTCTGTGTGGCGGTCAATACCGACGAAGTCACCATCGCCACCACCCAACCCTTTGTGGGTGGCTGGGAGCCACAGCTGGAACACACCGCGCGCAAATCGGTGCGCCGGGTGGTGGCCAACCCGGCCGACATCGAACGCTTCATGGTGGAGTTCTACACCCTGTCCCGCTCCGTTTCCGGCGCCAAAGGCATGGCGAAGGCCTCCAACGTGACCAATTTCGAGCAATTGCTCGAGCTTGGGCAAATGGCCGACCCGGAAGCCAATGATCAACACATCGTCAATATTGTCGATTGGCTGTTGCAATACGCCTTCGATCAGCGCGCCAGCGATATCCATCTGGAGCCGCGCCGGGAGGTAGGCAAGGTTCGTTTTCGCATCGACGGTGTCTTGCATCAGGTGTATGAGTTTCCCGCCTCGGTTACCAACGCGGTGACCAGCCGTATCAAGATCCTGGGGCGTATGAACGTTGCGGAAAAGCGCAAGCCCCAGGATGGCCGGGTAAAAACCAAGCGCGCCGATGGCAGCGAAGTGGAGCTGCGTTTGTCGACCCTGCCCACCGCTTTCGGCGAAAAGATGGTGATGCGGATCTTTGATCCCGACGTACTGCTGCGCACCTTCAGCGAACTCGGATTGACCGGTGAAGATCACGCCCGCTGGCAAACCATGGTGCGGCGTCCCCACGGCATTGTGTTGGTAACCGGGCCCACCGGGTCGGGTAAGACCACGACCTTGTACTCCACCCTGAAGCAACTGGCCACCTCGGAGGTCAATGTCAGCACCATCGAGGATCCCATCGAAATGGTGGAAGAGGCCTTCAATCAGACCCAGGTACAACATCAAATCGGCCTGGATTTCGCGGCTGGCGTGCGCACCTTGATGCGGCAGGACCCAGACATCATCATGGTGGGCGAGATCCGCGACCTGCCGACCGCCCAGATGGCAATCCAAGCGGCGCTAACCGGGCATTTGGTGTTGTCCACCTTGCATACCAACGACGCACCCACTTCGGTCACTCGCCTGTTGGACCTGGGTGTGCCGAGTTACCTGATCAAATCCACCGTGTTGGGCATTGTCGCGCAACGCTTGGTGCGTACCTTGTGTCCGCACTGCAAGGAGGCGACCGAACTTGACGCCGGCGCTTGGCAGGAACTGGTAAAGCCCTGGAAAGCGCCGGGACCCAAAACCATATACAAACCGGTGGGTTGCCTGGAGTGTCGTAACACGGGCTATCTGGGACGACAGGGATTGTACGAAATGTTGCCATTGTCGGAATCCATCCGCGAACTGATTCACGAGCGCTGCGAACTGCAGACTCTGCGCAAGCAGGGCATGAAGGAAGGTATGCGCACCTTGCGCCTGGCGGGCGCGCAGAAAGTGGGCGCCGGCATCACCACCATTGAAGAAGTCATGCGGGTGGCGCCGCCGCCGGATAATTTTGATTAACCTGCTTTCCAGGCTGTAGCCGATTCATGTTCCAATCCGTCCAAATTCCCGAGCACCTTATCGCGCATCTGGATCGCTTTCAGCGCCAGTGGCAAAGCGCCGCCAGCGACGGGCAGCAACAAAGCCTGAGTCGAATCGTGGTGGCGGCGCCGGCTCTGCTCGAGCAATTCGCGACAGCCATCATTGGCAGTGAATTCATTGCCAAGCAATGTCTGGAACATCCGGACGCGTTTTTGTCCCTGTTGCAAGACCAGCGATTGCAATCGGGGCTGAGCAATGCCGCCATCCGCCAATTCCTTTCCGAAGGCCTGGATAGAAGCGATGAGGCCGAGTTTGACAAGTCTTTGCGCCAAGTCCGGCGCGAATTCATGCTGAGCATTGTTTGGCGGGATCTGAACCGCCTGGCTGACCTCGAGCAAACCACGGCCGAACTCAGCGCCTTCGCCGAAGCCTGCCTCCAGTACACCATGGACTACCACTACGCCGCTCTGGTGGCTCAGCGCGGCCTGCCCATCGGGGAGTACAGCGCCGCGCCGCAACCCATGCTGGTGTTGGGAATGGGCAAGTTGGGAGCCGGCGAACTCAACGTTTCATCGGACATCGACCTGATTTTCACCTACCCGGAGTCGGGCGACACACAGGGACATTCCCGATCGCTCAGTAACCAGGAATTCTTCCTGCGTCTCGGGCAAAAAGTCATTAAGTCCCTGGACACGATAACCGCCGACGGCTTTGTGTTTCGGGTCGATATGCGCCTGCGCCCCTACGGCGCCAGCGGCGCGCTGGTAAGCAATTTCGATTCCCTGGAAAACTACTACCAGACGCAGGGCCGCGAATGGGAACGCTACGCCATGATCAAGGCGCGGGTGGTCGCCGCCACCAGCGACGAGGTTATCGCCGCCTGTGTGGAGCAGGCGAAACTTGCCGACGCGAAAACTCGTCCGGCGGCGGATTACGCCACCGGACTGATGCAACTTCTGCAGCCTTTCACCTACCGCCGCTATCTGGATTATTCCGCCATTGACGCCATGCGGGCCATGAAGCAATTGATTACCCGCGAAGTGTCGCGCAAGGGTCTGCAAAGCGATGTAAAACTGGGTGCCGGCGGCATCCGCGAAGTGGAGTTCATTGTTCAGGTCTTTCAGCTGATTCGCGGCGGCCGCGACCCGCGCTTGCAAGAGCGACGTTTGTTGAAAGTTTTGCCCCTGCTGGCCGAAACGGGCTGCCTGCCTGCCCAGGTACAAAGTGAACTGGCGCAGGCCTACCGCTTTCTGCGCAATACCGAACACGCGATTCAGGGTTTTCAGGATCGCCAAACCCAGCAATTGCCCATTGACCAGGACACCCAGCAGCGCCTGGCCTGGGCAATGGGCTTCGCCAGTTGGGACGATTTTGCTGAACAGCTGCAAACGCGGCGTCGCACCGTCAACGAACAATTCCGAGCCGTGATTGCCGATCCGGAAAAGCAGCAGAGCCAAGCCGACAGCGACAACGGCGAATGGGAGCTGATCTGGCAGGGCAGCCTGGTGGGAGAAGCGGCGCAACGCTTTTTGGCCGAACAAGCGCTGAATGAGCCCGCGGCGATTCTGGAACATTTGCAACAACTACGCGAAAGCCGGTCCATTGCCGGTATGCAGGCGGCGGCCAGGGAACGTCTGGATCAGCTGATGCCAGCGCTGCTGGCCAATTTAGGGGAAATCGACAACGCCCCCGTGACCTTGCAGCGGGTGTGTGGGGTGCTGGAAGCGGTGGCGCGGCGCAGTGCCTATATCGTCCTGCTGGTGGAAAACCCTTCGGCTCTGGAGCAGCTGGTGAAACTTTGCTCCGCCAGCCCTTGGGTTGCCCGGCAACTGGCCGAACATCCGGTGCTGTTGGACGAATTGCTGGATGCGCGCACCCTGTATTCTCCGCCGGACCTGGATACTCTGCGCGATGAGTTGCACCGGGAAACCTTGCGCCTGAATTGGGAAGACCTGGAGGGCCACATGGAGTCCCTGCGCCACTTCCGCATGTCCCACGCCTTGCGGGTGGCCGCTTGTGAGGTAACTGGCGTATTGCCCCTGATGAAAGCCAGTGACTACCTGACCTACTTGGCGGAAGTGATCCTGCGGCACGTTCTGGTACTGGCTTGGCAACAGATGGTAGAACGCTACGGTCGGCCCCGGCGCGCGGACGGCAGTCCCTGTTCGGTGGCCGTGGCGGACGGCGACTTTATCATTGTCGGCTACGGCAAGTTGGGCGGTATCGAACTGGGTCACGGATCAGACCTCGATCTGGTGTTCGTTCACCGTGCCGACCCCAATCTCGGCACCGAAGGGCCGCGGGAAATCGACAACGCTACTTTTTTTATTCGCCTGGGGCAGAAGATTATCCACATTCTCAACACCCAGACCGTGTCCGGGCAACTCTACGACATCGACATGCGCCTGCGACCCTCGGGCAACTCCGGGCTCTTGGTCAGTTCCCTGTCGGCCTTGGCCAGATACCAGCAACAGGACGCCTGGGACTGGGAGCACCAGGCCTTGGTGCGGGCCCGGGTGGTGGCGGGCAGCTTGAGTCTGGCGGCTGAATTCGAGGAGATGCGCGCTGAGGTGATTTGCCGCCAGCGCAATATCGCCGAGCTGCGCCACAGCGTGATCGAAATGCGGGAAAAAATGCGCAAGCATCTTGGCAGCCGCGACGACGCGGATGAATTCAATATTAAGCAGGATGGCGGCGGTATTGTCGACATCGAATTTATGGTTCAATATGCGGTGTTGGCGTGGGCGTACGAACACCCGGCGCTGATCCGATACACAGATAACATCCGCATACTCGGTTGCCTGGCTGATACCGGCCTGATTGCTGAAGACGACGCGGATCAACTCATCGAAGCTTACAAAACCTATCGATCAACTGTGCATCGTCTGGCGTTACAAGGTTTGCCAAGTACCGTTGCGGGCGACCAGTTTTTATCGGAACGCAGCATTGTGGTCAAGCATTGGCAACACTTTTTGATTGCCTCGTAATTTGGAAATTCGTAGTCAATACAAAGCCCGCTTTGTGAGGGCAACTATAATTTTGCATGAGCTGGTAAAGCTGGGAGTTTTGGATGTCGTTTGCGGACCGTGATGGCGTTATCTGGATGGATGGTGAGTTGGTGGATTGGCGCGAAGCCAAGGTCCATGTGCTCACCCATACCCTGCACTATGGCATGGGCGTATTTGAAGGCGTGCGCGCCTACAACGCCGGCAAATACGGCACCTGTATTTTTCGCTTGCTGGACCATACCGATCGCCTGTTCCGCTCCGCCCACATCATGGGTATGGCCATGCCCTATGGCAAGGACGAGCTCAATGCGGCCCAGAAGCTGGTGATGCGCGAGAATAATCTGCAAGAAGGCTATCTGCGACCCATGGCGTTTCTCGGCTCGGAAGGCATGGGCCTGCGCGCCGACAACCTGCAAACCCACGTCATCGTTGCCGCCTGGGAATGGCCTTCCTACATGAGCCCGGAAGCGCGGGAAAAGGGCATCAAGGTTCGCACCTCCAGTTTTACCCGGCACCACGTTAACATCTCCATGTGCAAGGCCAAGGCCAACGGGCATTACATCAATTCCATGTTGGCCTTGAAGGAAGCGCTCGATAGCGGTTGCGAGGAAGCGCTGCTGCTGGATAACGAAGGCTATGTTGCCGAGGGCAGCGGGGAAAATATTTTCATCGTCCGCAACGGCGAGCTCTACACCCCGGAACTGACTTCCTGTCTGGACGGCATTACCCGCAATACGGTGTTCCAACTGGCGGCTGACTGCGGCTACACCATTCACGAGAAACGGATTACCCGCGACGAAGTCTATATCGCCGACGAGGCCTTTTTCACCGGTACCGCCGCGGAAGTCTTGCCCATCTGCAGCCTGGACAGCCGCACCATTGGTGAAGGCCGACGTGGTCCCATTACGGAAAAACTGCAAAGCATGTACTTCGATGCGGTCAGGGGCGGCTTGGATACTCATCCGGAGTGGTTGGACTCGATTGCGAGTTAAATTTTCCTGGGCAAAAGCCATCTAGCGTAGAATGCCGCCCCCCGTTCCATAGGCAGTGCGAGTTCCAATGCCGGATTCCCAAGCGCATCGCATTCTCATTGTCGGCCCTGCCTGGGTCGGCGATATGGTAATGGCTCAGGCCCTGTTTCAGGTCCTCAAGCAGCGCCGTCCCCATGCTGAAATTCATGTGCTGGCGCCGGCTTGGACGCGGCCGCTGTTGGCCAGAATGCCGGAAGTGGCGGCGAGCATCGACATGCCCGTCGGCCACGGCCAGCTCATGTTGGACCAGCGCTACCGGTTGGGTATGGCATTGCGTGGCAAATACCGGCAAGCTATTGTGCTGCCCAATTCACTCAAATCCGCTTTGATTCCCTTCTTTGCCCAAATCCAGCAGCGCACCGGCTGGCGGGGTGAAATGCGTTTCTGGCTGCTCAACGATATTCGCCTGTTGCGCAAGCAGGACTACCCGCTGATGGTGCAACGCTTCGCGGCCCTGGGTTACGACCCCGGCGCACCACTGCCCGAATCCCTACCGACGCCGCGTTTATCGGCCATCAGTGAGAGCCTGCCGGACCTGCTGTCTCGCTTCGGCCTGGATCGCCTGCGGCCCATCCTGGCACTGTGTCCGGGTGCCGAATTTGGTCCGGCCAAACGCTGGCCCGAGCGGCACTACGCGACCGTGGCCGAGCAACGGATCGCCGCTGGCTGGCAGGTCTGGATTATGGGCTCGACCCGGGACGTTCCTGTGGCGGATGCCATTGTGAAAGCTCTGCCCGCGGAGGCAAGAAAACATTGCCACACGCTTGCCGGCAACACCGAGCTGGCCGAAGCCATCGATCTGCTGTCAGTGGCGGATGCCGTGATCAGCAACGACTCCGGATTAATGCATGTGGCCGCAGCCCTGGGTCGGCCCTTGGTGGCTGTCTACGGCTCCACTTCGCCAGCCTTTACCCCGCCGCTGGGCGAGCGGGTTGCCATTCAGTCAATTCCTGTAGAATGTGGTCCCTGTTTTAAGCGCGATTGCCCGCTCGGCCACCTGAAGTGCCTTGAGGAGCTGTTACCCGAACAAGTACTGGCTGGGCTCGACCGCGTTCTACACGAACACAAGCTCATTGCCATCACGGAAGCGCCAACCGGGCATTCACCTTCGGGACACGGCCATTCCTCCAAACCCTAATTGAACAGAATTACTAACAATGCGCGTATTAGTCATTAAAACCTCTTCAATGGGAGACGTAATCCACGCGCTCCCGGCATTGACCGATGCCAAGCAGGCGCTGCCCAAAATCACTTTCGATTGGGTGGTCGAAGAAGCTTTTACCGAGATTCCCGGTTGGCATCCGGCGGTGGATCAGGTCATTCCAGTGGCGTTTCGCCGCTGGCGCAAATCCCTGTTCAAAACCCTGGGCTCCACTGAATGGCGGCAATTTAAAACCCAACTGCGCCGACAACACTACGATCTGGTCATCGATTGCCAAGGCCTGTTGAAAAGTGCCTGGCTGGGTGCCCTGTTAAAAGCGCCCATGGCGGGCATGGACAAACACTCGGTTCGGGAACCCGTGGCCGCCATGTTTTATCGCCACCGATATCCGGTGCCTAAAACCATGCACGCGGTGGAACGGATTCGCCACCTGTTCGCCCAGGCGTTCAATTATGAAAAACCCAAGCAGCGCGGTGATTACAATATTGATCGCCAGCGATTCTGTGGCTCGTCCCTGGAATCGGCCAACATTGTGTTCCTCCACGCAACCGCGCGCGAGGACAAGCTCTATCCAGAAGCCTACTGGCGCGGTTTGGCCGAGCGCCTGGTGGCCGATGGCTATCGTATCCGCCTGCCCTGGGGCGAAGAACACGAGCGGGAGCGAGCGCAACGGATCGCCGCCGGAATCGATCGGGTGGAAGTGCTTCCCCGTCTCAATTTGCACGGCGTTGCCTGCGTTCTGGCCCAAGCCAGCGCCGTGGTCGCGGTCGACACCGGCCTGGGCCATTTAAGCGCGGCCCTTAACATTCCCGCGCTCACCCTTTACGGCCCAACCGATCCCGGCTTGGTCGGGACCTATGGGGACAACCAGTTTCATCTCTGTGCCGAAAGCGAAAATACGGCCGAACCTTTTGTCGACCTGGGAGTCGAGCGGGTTTACGAATGTCTGCAAGACACCATCCTGTCGGAAAGCCGCACGGTGGTAATGCAAAAACTCTCATGAAATTCGCCTTCATACTGTTCAAATACATCCCATTTGGCGGTATGCAGCGCAACATGCTCGCGATAGCCAGGGCCTGTGCGGATCGCGGGCATGACATTACCATCATTTGCAGCCAATGGCAGGGCGAACCGCTGGCGAACATGCGCGTTATTCAGTTGCCGGTTAGTGGCTGGCGGCGTTTCGGAGGGAACGGGACACAAATGCAACAGTTCCATCGCGCCTTTCGTGCCCAACTGCACAAGGAGCCGCAGGATCTGGTAGTCGGCTTCAATAAGTTTCCAGATTTGGACGTCTATTACGCTGCGGATTCCTGTTTCGCCAGCAAGGCCTATGAACAAAAATCCTGGCTCTATCGCTTGACCCCCCGCGCGCAAGTCTACCTGGCCTTTGAAAAGGCCGTTTTTTCCGCCAGCGGTAACACCCGCATATTGGAAGTGTCCCCCCGCGAGCGCACGCAATTTATCAAACACTATGGAACTCCGGCGGAACGCTTCTTTCCCCTACCTCCAGGCATTGCCCGCGACCGAGCGGCTCTCGAACACGGTGCCGAGTTGCGCCGTCAAACACGACGAAAATTGAACATCGACGATGACACAACCGTATTTCTTGCGGTGGGATCCGGTTTTAAAACCAAGGGCCTGGATCGCAGTATTCAGCTGGTGGCGGACTGGCAGGCCGAACAGCAATCACCCGCGGTATTGTTGGTGGCCGGGGCGGACAAGAAAGCAATTTTTCGCCAGCAGGCCAGGCGATTGGGTGTTCAGGACAGGGTGACATTTCTCGGCGGTCGCGACGATGTGCCGGCGCTCTTTAAGGCCGCGGACCTAGTGCTGCATCCCGCCTACCGCGAGAACACCGGCAACGTCCTGTTGGAGGCCATGATCGCCGGCCGCCCAGTGCTTGCAACAGACGTATGCGGTTATGCACATTACGTCAGCGACGCACAAATGGGCGAAGTCCTCGCCAGTCCCTTTTCCGCCACGGCGTTTTATCGCGCTGCAATGCGCATCCTCGCCGTTGCCAATCAGGAATGGCGACGCCGAGGCGCCGAGTTTGCCAAGCGCGAGGATATTTATTCCCGCCCCGCCGTTGCCGCCGATCTGCTGGAACAGTTTTGTCGTTATGATGGTAAAGCCACCTCTTCAGTGAAACAGGCGGTGTAGCCAATGACCGTGATCCTACGCGATGTTTTCGCCGATACCTGGGACTCAACAAGCGCCTTCGACGAGGTTCGCAAGTTGCAAGGTACAACCATCCGTGAAAAAGAAGGCCGCCGAACCCTGCGTTTCGACTTCGCCGACAAGCGCTTCTATCTCAAACACCACCGCGGTGTGGGCTGGCCGGAGATACTGAAAAACTGGTCACAATTCAAAGCTCCCGTGACCGGTGCCGCCAATGAATGGCAGGCGATCAACAAACTCACGGAAATCGGCATACACACCCTGACACCCGTGGCCTACGGTGTTCGCGGGAAGAACCCGGCGAAGCGCGAATCTTTTTTGATCACCCAGGAATTGATCGGCACTGTTTCCCTGGCAAAATACACCGAAAACTGGCCGAGCCGCCCGCCGCCTTTTCCGGAAAAAAAGCAATTGATTGAAGCGGTCGCCCACATTGCGCGTCACCTGCACCAACAGGGCATCAACCACCGGGACTTGTACATCTGCCACCTTCTCCTGAACCAGGCTAGCAGCAAGACCAGCTCCCCCGTGCTGCATCTGGTAGACTTGCATCGCGCCCAATGCCGTGCAAAGGTTCCTTATCGATGGCTGGTCAAGGATGTGGGCAGCCTCTATTTTTCAAGTGCGGATATCGGGCTGACTCAACGCGACGTATTTCGTTTTTTGCGCATCTATTTTGACAAGCCTCTGCGGCGTATTTTGAACGAAGACAGACGTTTTCTATTGGCCGCAAGAAGTCGCGCCGTACATCTGTATCGGGGCG
>JBBDIU010000135.1:0-13760 GCA_040880205.1 Cellvibrionaceae bacterium | reverse complement strand
CTATGAGAAAGGGCCTGTAAGCCAGAGGCGCATTGGTATTGTTCAGAGGCTCCCTGGAATATTAGTTTAACTTTGTCTCTCGTATACCCCGCGGATGAAATAGTCCAGACGATTTTGTTGTAGAGCGTAGCCAGCACCACGTGCACAGTCCACAAAAATATGCCTTGTTTTTACCGCCTTGGATATTTCGATGACAAGAAAATGCACTGAACGACATAAGACTATGCGGTTATCACACAAACCGTTCTTTGTCGGCCTATCTATCTAAAAATGTTTTATGGCTTCGGATTGCTTTGGGCGGGCAGGTATCTAGACTAGAACGGTGTTGGCAGCAAAAACGAGTCGCTGGCAGCACCATCCTTTTTGTTGAATTTGGCGCCAACAGCGAAACAACAAGAAAATTTGCATTTCATCTATGGGGACGTCCACATGCAAACCGCTTTAAAGGATAATCGGGCACGGCAGCCACGGCGCTTCAAAGTAGGGCTGGTGGGAGCCAGTGATTCCCAACGCGATGTTCTTTCGCGAATTTTTACCGTCACTCAGTACCGCACCCGCTGCTACGAAGCCGTTCCGCTCGACCCCAATCAGCTCAGAGCCAAACGGGATGTCGACTTTGTCTTGATGTGCTCCAACAGCCAGACGGTGGTAAACGCCTGGGCACGCCAAGCCGATCACGAAAAGACATCGGCTCGCCCATTGATCCTGTTATCTCATCCTAACGCGAGAGTAACGGGAAAGTATCAGCTCAACTCGCCAATAAATCCGGGAAAGCTTATAAAGCTACTGGATCGCTACACGATAAAAGAACTCAATTTTTTCCCCGAATTTGAAATTGGCACCGAATCGGATCAAATGGACGAAACAGCCATTTCTGGGATCAATATCCTGCGCTCCGGAACGGAGAAAAACGCCGCGCAGGGAGAGAGTCGACGTGCTCTGGTTGTCGATGACAGCCTGGCGGTGCGCAAACAAATGCAGATTGAGTTCGAATTACTCAACGATACCGTCGACTTGGTCGATAGCGCGGAATCAGCAATGCTGGCAGTCGAGAGATTACGCTACGACATTATTTTCCTGGATGTGGTAATGCCTGGCATGGACGGTTATACGGCCTGTAAGAAAATCAAGCGCTGTCGCCTTAACCGCGAGACGCCCGTGGTCATGCTAACCAGCCGCTCATCATCGTTCGACAAAATCAAAGGCAGTCTGGCTGGTTGCAGCGCTTACTTGGTTAAGCCCGTCAATCACAATGAGTTTGAAGCAGTCTATCGAAAACACGCCAGGGACCCTTCGCCCGGGACAAAGGATTACCTACGAAGCCATTCACGAGAGAGAAGCCATGCCAGTCAGCAAAATTTTGGTAGTTGATGATTCACCTGTTGATCTTCAGCACTTGAAAACCATAATCGAAAATGCCGGTTACCAGGTAATTACCGCGTCCAATGGTCGGGAGGCGCAGGAGAAAGCGCGATTGGACCGTCCGGACGCCATTTTAATGGATGTGGTCATGGATGGCGTCGACGGATTTGAAGCGTGTCGCAACATTACTACCGACGAAACGACCGCTAACATCCCGATATTTTTTGTTACCAGCAAAAATCAAAAAGCGGACCGAGTGTGGGGCGAGCTACAAGGCGGCAGGGGCATGATCAGTAAACCTTTTACAGCCGAACAGATTATCCAAGCCATTGCCGCGGTCTGATGGAAGGCGAAGAATGCCCAACACAGGGAACAATGGTTGTTCGCGAGGCGCACCTCCAGTTGACAAACACACCGGAAGAGACGCTGTTCGAAGAGAACGCTGAATCCGTTACGGCCCGGCGATGGCAGCAACTTCGCTGTTACGGATTCAGTACCGGACCACATCAATTACTGGTGCCCCAAGGTACTTATTGCGAGTTGCTAACTCAGTATCGGTTGGCGCGTTTTCCCAACGCGCCAGCCCACTTGCTTGGCTTGACCAACGTAAGGGGTAATCTGATTCCGGTTTACCAACTGGAGCCTTTGTTAGCGCTCGCGTCGGAACGTACGCCTTATGCCTTGATTATCGGTAATCTCCCCGATGCGGCTGCCCTGGCAATTGCGCACAAGCCAGTTCAATTGGATTTGGCAGAGCTAACCTCCTCCGACGATGTAAGAGATTTTCCGGGGTTATTGCAATCCGCAGTTACGGCCACGTACGTGGACAGCAACGGTTCGTGGTCCACCTTCGACCACGAACAGCTTTTTTCGATGCTTGCCAGCGTGCATTAGTGAGTGAGCGTAAGCACACCAGGAGTTAGGAATATGAACTTTCTATCGCACATGCGAATTTCCCACAAAATCAGCTCCCTGATGGTGGGGCTGGTATTGGGGTTTATCGCCATTGGCGTAACCTATTACCTACAGATCAATGTAGACACCCGCATTCGTGCCACAGAGCAGAATGCCTTTCAGTTTCAGCTGCGGGTTACCGAACTGAATTCGAAACAGCTTCAAGCACAATCCCTTGCGAGCCAGTACCTGGCCACGGGCGACGAGTCCTTATTGGACCGAACTAACGAACGCTTTGGCGAATTTCGGGACGATCTGGCGGCTATCCAAGCGCAAAGCGCGAGCTACCAAGGCAGTGAATACCTTGCGCGTATAACGACCTTGATGGAAGAGTATGAATCGGCATTCCAGTCGGCGGCGGTCGCGCTACGCGGAGCGGAGTCTGCTTCCCAAAATGGTGCGCAAGTGACACTGGCGGAGCAGGCGGAAGCCCTGGAATCCATGCTGCCGGCTGAGGGAAGCGAACAGTTGCGTGGTCATGTCACTCGCATGCGCCGTGTGGCTGGTGACTTTCTTGCTACCGCCAACGTCGAATACCTCAACGATTTCAAGTTTGAGGTCAGCCAGTTTCGTGATCTATTGGCTAATAGCCCTTTTGCTGCTGACGAACAGCGTCGAATTCAAGCGACGATTGACCAATATGAAACCAGTTTTGAACAATTCGCTGATGGCCTGACAACGACTAGAGCGCTGAATGAAACGCTCGCGGCACTGGAGGCGAGGATTGCTCAGGCATTTATCGATGTGTTCAACGCGACCGACACCGCGACACAAACTATTTTGGCGGACAGTGCCGGTCAGAAAAAAGCGATTCAGGCGCTGGTGACCGCTATTATCTTTATGGTAGCCATGGGAACGGCCGTTGGAATTTATCTGATCTACAAAAGCATAGTGTTCCCCATGGTGCATATTCAAAGCGTGATTGGCAGGATCAATAAAGGGAATAGTCACAGCCGAGTCAAGTTGAAGACTGATGATGAACTGGGTGACCTTGGCAAAGCCTTTAATAAGTTGTTTGACGAGCGCATTCAACAACTGGAAGACCAGTCGTTGGAAAATGAACGTCTCAACAATTCAATTATCTCGTTGATCAAGTCCTTGGGCATGATTGCCAAAAAAGACCTGACCATCAAGGTTCCAGTGTCTTCGGATATTACCGGTACTGTATCCGATGCCGTAAACCTGCTCACCACGGAAACCGCGAAAACGCTGTATCAGGTAAAGGATATATCCGAACAGGTCAACGACGTATCCAACCAACTGCAGGAACAGTCGAGCCAGGTGATAGAGTTTGCCGACAACGAGAAAAAACAAATCCTCGCCGCCGCCAAGGCGCTGGATATTCTCGCCCGGGCAATGAACGAAGTAGCCCGCCGTGCCGAGAGTACCAGCGAAACCGCAGGGGAAGCCATTCAGAGTACTCAATCGGCGCGCCAATCAGTGGAAGAAACAGTGAACGGAATACGCACGATTCGGGAAACCATTGCCGAAACCGAAAAACGGACCAAGCGCCTCGGAGACCGCTCCCAGGAAATTTCCGGCATTGTCAGTCTGATCAATACCATCGCGGAGCGTACCCACATACTGGCCTTGAATGCCAGTATGCACGCGGCCTCCGCTGGCGAAGCGGGAAAGGGTTTTGCCGTGGTGGCGGACGAGGTACAGCGCCTGGCAGAGAGCGCACGCCAGTCCACCGATGATATTGCGGCCATGGTTAACAACATGCGAGTCGAGACGGCGGACACGGTAAACATTATGAACACCCTGATTTCCCAAGTGGCGGAAGGCTCGCGGCTTGCCGAACAAGCCGGTCACCGGATGACCACCACGGAAACAGCCACCCAACGGCTGGTGGAGGACGTCAAATACATTGCCGAACAAGCTGTACAACAAGCGGACATCGCGACCCGAGTGCGGGACCGCTCCGCCATCATCCGTAGCTTTACCGAAAAGACCGGCCAGCAGCTGGAGGAACAAAAACAACAAACAGATCGCTTGATGCGCTGCGCTGAAACGCTGGTGGAACGTATCAGCGTGTTTACCTTGCCGAAGGAACTGGAACCCGCGCGACTGGTATTCGATGGATCGGCATCCGAGCCGGTGAGCGAACATACGCTTCGCCCATTACACGCGGCCGGCTGACCCTTGGCCTCGCAAGTGGACAACGCGCGGATGAAGAATCCACCCACGCCCGAACAACAGGAAATTCTCGCACTTTTGTGCGGCGAGTTGGCTGAGCTCGCGGAACAGGATACCACTGTTTTTACCGGCGGCTCGGTGGACCAACAGGTGGATGTACTACAAAATTTCGAGCAGGAGTGCGAGCAGCTCGGCAATGCGCTAAACCTGTCGGGCTTGGTCGGTTTGGCCGCCGTTTGCCGCTTGCTGCACGACAATTTCCACAGCTTGGCGACCGCCTCTTGCGCGGTTTCCGAAGATACTGCTGCTGTTTTGCGAGATTGGGCAATGCAGTTGCACGATTATCTGCAGGAATTTACCGCCTGTCGCGACCTTGCCAACACGCAGCTGTTGGACTTCTTGTCCCTTCCCGCGTGGCCGCTACCGTTGTCAACCAAGGCGCGGGCAACCATGGATGAACAACTCGCCAACGCTGAACTGGCCAGCGTTGACGAGCGGGAGGAACTTCCGGCAACTGTCGATCCCGACATGGTGTCATTGACAATACCCAGTGATGTTCGGTCAGATTTGCTGGATGGCTTGTTGCTCGAACTGCCGGAACAGGTGCGCGGCTTCGAGCGCTCGGTGAATACCTTTCTCGAATCCGCGAAGGTCGCGGACCTGGATACAGCCCAGCGCATGGCGCACACATTGAAAGGTGCCGCCAATGTGGTGGGCGTCGCCGGCATTGCCAACCTGATGCACTACTGCGAGGATCTGCTGGAAGCTGTTGGGGGGACGAAGACACAACTTCCCGAGGGCTTTGGCGAGCTGTTGATTGACGTATCGGATTGCCTGACCGCCATGGCCGAGAACTTGTGCGGTCTTGGCCCGGCGCCCGACAATGCTGAAGCGGTGTTGCAATCGCTGCTCGATTTCATTCGCGAGTTGAGAGGCTCACCGGCAAGCGCCGAACAGCATTCGAGCGAGATAGTCGAATTCGACCTCGGTGAACTGGAACAACTTGAGGTATCCGCTAACGGCCCCGATGCCGATACGATTGATTGGAGCGCCTCGAAGGAAGCGGAACTTGCAATCGAAACCGAGCAGAGCGAAGAGCCAACCATTAACCTGAATAAGGATGGCGGACGCGACGCTTCGACCCAACACAACGACGATGAGCGGCACTATATTAACCTGCCGGAAACCGTCGCCCAGCAACTACTGCGTATCGCGGGTGAAGGCCAGATTGCCACCACCCAGTTGATGACCCAGATTGCGGCAATGCACGCCAGCATTCAACTGACCGACCGCTATCACAAACAAATTAGAACCATGGCGGCGGATCTGGAAGCCTTGATTCAGACTCGAACCGCGTTGAACACGGCAGCAGTCGATTATGAAGATGGTGGCTTGGATCCGCTGGAACTCGAACACTACAGCGAGCTACACAGTTTTTCCCATCAGTTACTGGAGCTGACCACCGACTCCTACGAAGCCGTTGCTCACATAGCCCAGCAAATTGGTGACCTAACCAGCGTTGCCTATGCCCAGAAGCAGCTCAATCAGGATAACCGGGAGTTACTCCTGGAGTTGCGGCTGGTGCCGGTGGAGACCTTGGCGTCGCGCTTCGACCGTTGTGTCCGGCAGGCGGCGCGCCTCACCGGTAAAAACGCGCGCTTGATCATCGAGGGCGGTAATTTGTTGATGGACAGCAAGGTATTGAGCCGCATTGCGGATCCCATCATGCATTTGCTGCGCAACGCGGTTGACCACGGGCTGGAAGACGACCCGACATTGCGCGTCGATCAGGGGAAAGAGGAGCAAGGGACGATCACATTGTCCTTCGAGCACAGTGGTGAATCCATTGCTATTCGCTGCAAGGATGACGGCCGTGGATTGGATTATCAGGCTATCAAAGACAAAGCGCTGACCGCCGGATTGGTAGATGCGGATGAATTGCCCTCGGAATCGTTTCTCGACCAGCTCATATTGTTGCCCGGCTTTTCCACTCGCGCCAAGGCGAGCCAAACCTCTGGTCGCGGCATTGGTTTGGATGCGGTAACCACGGAGATCAAGGCGCTGCGCGGGCAGCTGACCGTATCATCGGCTCCCGGCGAGGGCTGTTGCTTTGACATCAGTGTCCCCGCGAGCATTTTAACGGCCCATGCCTTGGTGGTACGCGATGATGGTGATCAGGGTTCGAACCTTGTCAGCCTGGTAACACATAGCATCGAACAGCTCGTTTACCTGGAAGATGAGCAGTTGCATGCCGAGGGAGAAGAAATCTTTTATGAGTACGACGAGGAGCGCTTGCCGGTATTTGCGCTTAACGATTTCACCAATATCCATCGCGCAACCAAGCAGAAAAGTTCAGCCCTTTTAATAGTGCGAAAGGCCGACGGCTCGCGAATCGCTATCGCCGTGGCAACAATTATCGCCAGTCAGGATTTGGTCATCAAACCCTTGAATCGGTTTTGCCATCATCCAGAAGGCGTTATCGGTGCCACCATCACCGGCGACGGCACGGTGTCGCCGGTGATTGATCTGCAAAAATTGCCGGGCATGAACCTGAGTCGGAAAGAGCTTGCCAGCTTGCGCGCCCAACGCGCCAAAATTGCCGCTGAACAAGTGCGGGAACAGGTTGCGCCGGTGGTGCTGATTGTGGATGACTCACTCAGCGTGCGGCGCTCCCTGGCTCAGTTCGTGGCCGATATGGGAATGCAAGCTTACACCGCACGGGACGGGTTCGAGGCAATCAATCTGCTCGGCCAACATCGGCCCACGCTGATGCTGGTGGACCTGGAAATGCCGCGCATGAACGGTCTCGAATTGACCGCTCACTTGCGGGCCAATGACGCCACCCGCGACATACCGGTGATCATGGTGACCTCGCGCTCCACGGAAAAACACCGCAACATGGCGCGCTCGGCGGGCGTTAATGGTTATCTGAACAAGCCGTGGTCGGATGAGGATTTGCTAAGCAGTATTCAGCAGCAAATAGCATAGCTAGTCGCTAGTCGCTAGTCGCTAGTCGCTAGTCGCTAGTCGCTAAAATATTAGACAGGCAAGCGCTGCCACGACAAGTACAGGTTGTTTGGCATGGCGGGATCGAGTCGATAATGACTGTTATGCCCGCGTTAGGTATTCGCCTTCGAAGCGAAAGGCCATGTCGCGGGTGGCGCGGACCAGGCCATCCACGATGCTTGGTTCGCGGGCGGCGTGACCGGCATCGCGGATAATATGCAATTCCGAATCGTGCCAAGCGCGGTGTAGGGTAAAGGCATTGTCCAGCGGGCAAACCGCGTCGTAGCGGCCGTGAACAATAATGCCGGGAATGCCTTCCAGTTTGTCCGCGTTGGCGATAATTTGATTCTCTTCAATAAACACATCATTCACGAAGTAGTGCGCCTCAATGCAAGCCAGGGAAACGGCTCGGTAGGGATCGGAAAAATCTTCCACTATTTCATGACAAGGCCGCAATGTTGAACAGTGGGCTTCCCACAGCGCCCAGGCCTTGGCGGCACCCATTTTCGCCAATTCGTTGGGGCCGGTCAGCCGTTTGTAGTAGGCGCCAATCATGTTGTGCCGCTCGTTGGCGGGAATCGGGTGCTGGAAATCTTCCCAGTAGTCGGGAAACAGATAACTGGCCCCGTCCTGATAAAACCACAGCAGGTCCCGCTTGCGACAGAGAAACACACCCCGCAGAATCAAGCCCAGAGTATTTTCCGGATAAGCTTGGGCATAGAGAAGGCTCAGGGTGGAACCCCAGGAGCCGCCAAAGAGTACCCAGCGCTCAATTTTCAACTGCTGCCGAATCTTTTCCATGTCCGCCAGCAGATCCTGGGTGGTATTGTTTTTCAACTCCGCGTGGGGTGTCGAGCGACCACTGCCGCGCTGATCGAACAGAATAATGTGGTACTTCTCCGGATCAAAAAAGCAGCGGTCGTGCTTGCCGCAACCACCGCCTGGTCCACCGTGGACGAACAGCACCGGGATGCCATCCGGGTTTCCGGACTGCTCAACGTAGAGCGTGTGAATCGGACTCACTTTAACGCGCTTGCTGCGAAAGGGCTTGATGTCGGGGTACAGGATCAGCATGGGTGTGCCCTGAAGGTGGTTGGCTATGCCGTTTGCCGATCATACTATGGAGAGCGTCGGGCAGATGCAACAAATAGGACAAGAGTTTGCGACCCATGCAATAAACCCGAGCTTGCCTGGCGCGCGCTTGCGTTTTACCATCCGCGGCGGACGCACCTCCGCGACAGGCACGCATGCCCGACAAGTGCATGTCCGCACATCGCCACGATCACAACATCGCGAGCCCGACATGATCAAGCAATCAACCAGAAAGGATCCCCGTTGTTCGTGGTGCCACGGCGACGCCCTTTACCGGGACTACCACGACCGCGAATGGGGCGTGCCATTGCACGATGATCGCAAGCTGTTCGAGTTTCTGATACTGGAAGGCGCGCAGGCGGGCCTCGCATGGATTACGGTGCTGCGTAAGCGGGAAGGCTATCGCAAGGCCTTCGACGCTTTCGATCCGGAGCGGATAGCGCGCTATTCCGATAAAAAAATAGATAAGTTATTGCAAAACCCCGACATTATCCGTAACCGCCTGAAAGTGACAAGCGCGAGGCAAAATGCCAGAGCTTATCTGGACCTGCGGGAAGCCGGTATTCGCTTCAGTGATTTTCTCTGGCAGTTTGTAGACGGCGCACCGATTCAGAACCGCTGGCGCAGCATCAAGCAGGTGCCGGCCACCACCGTTATTTCCGACCAGTTGAGCAAAGCACTCAAAAAGCGTGGGTTTAATTTTGTCGGCAGCACAATTTGCTACGCCCACATGCAGGCAACGGGGATGGTGAACGACCATCTTGTTACCTGCCCGCGCCACGCAGACTGCGCGACATTATCCGGCTAACAAACCGGCCGCAAAATTTACGCGGGTATGCGAAACAGTTGGGCTCTAAAGACTCGCACTGGCTATCGCACGTCCATGTTCCGCGCGGCATAAATTGCCGCCAGTTAATTCGCTTCGTTCAGCCGATAATGGCCGACAGCGGACTTTTTACCGCATTGCCTCCCATTTGCAATACGTGGGTGTAGATCTGGGTGGTTTTTACGTCCTGGTGACCCAACTGGTCCTGTACAGTGCGGATATCGGCACCCGCAGCCAGCAGGTGTGTCGCAAATGAATGGCGCAGGGTATGGGGCGATACCTCCTTGCCAATTCCCGCCTTTCTCGCCGCCGACTTGATCGCCTTCTGCAGGCCACTTTCATCGATATGATGACGACGCCAAAAGCCGGACTCCGGATCGACGCTGAGCCGGTCGGAGGGAAACAGATAATGCCAATTCAGCTCTTTGTTCGCATTGACATATTTGTGGCGCAATGCCGTGGGCATCCACACGCCTGCATAATCCGACATTCGACTGTCGAGCGTCCAGACCTTTTCGGCTTCCTGCACTTGTTGGCGCAACAGAGGAATCAGCTCACTGGCCAGCGTCACGGTGCGGTGCTTGCCACCCTTCCCGTTCCAAACACGGATACAGCGATAATCGAAATCGATATCCTTGACCCGCAACCGTGCCGCCTCCATCAGGCGCAGGCCACTGCCATATAACAACGCCGCCAACAGATAATACTGGGGCGCAACAGCGTTCAAAAGCTCCCTGACCTCCGGCGGAGTCAACACCACCGGCAGCTTGCGCGGAGTTTTGCTCAAGACATAGTTCAAATTTAGGGACAAGGGACGTTTGAGCACCGTCTTGTAAAGAAAACTGAGCGCATTCAACGCGAGGGCCTGGGTTTGCGCCGCCACCTTTCGTTCCAACACCAAGTGATTCAGATACTGCTCGACCTCGGCGTCCCCCATGGTCGCAGGGTGCCGTTTGCCATGAAACACAATGAACCCGCGAATCCAGCGAAGGTATGTTTCAATCGTCCGCTTGGCGTAATACCGCCGATACATCAGTTCTTCCACGGACCGCAAAAATGGGGATCGGGTCATGGCCAGCATCCTTGGGGCTTCAGGTGGGATTCTTCCCGGGGCGCAAATTGTATGTTTTATGGACAGATCGACGAGCGGGATAGTACAACTGGCTGTATGTACAGGTCAAGCTTTCCGGATAAGAAGGCTTATACGGAAAACGTCCGCCTTTCGCTCGACATGACATATAGCTGTTTGGTATAACCCCGTCGTTCAGCGGCCTGCGCGGTTGTGGTATAAATGCGGGACGAGCAAGTACGGAAAGTTTCCGCATTTAAATACGGAAATCTTCCGTCTAATAAGATTGTTAGGCATACATGAGCATCGAAGAATTAAATAAATGTGAGCCGCTTTCCCAGGTGGTGTTTATACATGACTATATTCAATTGGTTTTGCAGGACTGTTGCGTAAATGTTTATAACACTTCACGAATCACAACAACTGATGGCGATTCGTTTATTTACGGATCTTCAGGTTTCGCTGACAATTGCGTCAAACTTATTAACCACAAAGTTATAGCTGCATCACTGACAGAAGGTGTGGCTCTGACTATCAAGTTTGAGAATGGCTTCGTTTTTGAAGTCCTGCTAAGTCCGGAGTATTGTAGCAGCCCAGAAGCTTTTGAAATAAGTGGTTCACCATTAACAAATTTGGTTATTCAACAAAATGCCTAACAAAAACATCATGTCGCCGCTAAAAAGCGCGGCTGGGACCTACGCAAATTATGGCCTTGAAAAGCAGGCCAAAATTTACTCCGGCCCCATATGTTGGCGTTAAGCATACGAATAGAGATCAGGGGCTGATTTGAACCTAGAAGAACTTTTCAAAAGTATTGTGTGGCGAGGGATCGTCTCTATAGGTCGCGAAATGGAGGCTTTCTCAACCTGGACGATTACGGGAACCGCAGCAATTTTGGCATTGCTTATTAGTAACCTGGAATCTTTGGGCGGAGCCGTATCAACTTCAGGACTAAAGCTTTCTTTGTCTTTATTCGTCGTTTCCTTACTGGCCGGCGTGTTTAGCAAGCAATATGGAAACGCACTTGTCACCTCTTTGAGGCTCACGGATGAACTGAGGTCATTGCTAGACTCGGAGCCTGGTCAGGATCTCGTCGCCAACCTGACAATAGAAAACAATAAGCTGGCTCAGGAAATCTCTAAGCCGTTTTGGTGGCCCCTGTCTCGGACGCTTAAAAAATCGTTCCTTGAGGGTGCTGGAGACCAGCTCGCGGCTGAAAAGCGACAAGTTAGGTTGTTTTGCATTCAGCTGTATAGCAACTTTGTACACATCGTCACCGCAGCCTTCGCGCTAATTTCTTTAATTGTCTTTGCATACTAGACGGAGCAACAAATGCTTAACAATCCAATGTTGTCCGACACAGCAAGCATCGGCCTTGCAAAACAGGCCTCAAAGCTTGCTGCGCGGCAAATTGGGGCGTTAAAGCGCTAAAATCGAGGAAGCTTGGAAACGTGGCCGCCGCTGGTTACTTGGACTTTTCAAAGCTACGCACAAAACGTGGCACCAGTATCTAGCAGTCGAGGCTGCAGGTTTATAGACTTCCAACACCATCGGTGCTTTTGGTGGGCAAGCCATCCGGGTGGTCAGTACGGTTCGTTCCAAGCGGTGGCGTGGTAGACTTTGAACAGGGTGGTTGTAGCTAAGTATTTGTCCGTGCAGCGTCAAGCTATTTGAAACATAGTCACAATCATGGCGAGCCGGCTTTAACAAGTTGCTGAAATTCGTTCCGGCCAAAAAGCGGCCTCCACCGGACGCGTAAAAAGCACGCGCCGTTTAGCAAGGCGTTATGGGGCGTCTGCCAATTTAAAAATAATGTAGTGGTAAGTTTTGGCTTGGGCGTTCTTGTAGGTATTGTCAGTAAATTCAGCAGCGGTGCCAGGTGTAAATTCTCTGCAAAGAATAGCGTTCGTTCTATTACGCTGTTAGCAAGTCGTGCCGTTAGTTGGTCAGTCAGACAACATCGCGCAAAATAGTTTTATCCACCAAGCGCAGCGTTCAGGCTGGGTGGTTTTATTAAACAGGTGCGTGGGTTGGGTAAAGCTCCGCTCGCGCTCCGCAAATGTGGTCGTAGTTAAATTTATGTGTGTCCGCGCCATAACAAATTGGTGGTGCAGACCCACCTACGCAACGGCCTTTAAAAAGCAAAGGCCGCCGCTCCGGCGGTCAGCACACCAAGGCGTTACGTGTACATCGGCTTCGAGCACTGAGAGGAAAATAATTTGGACACAGCTCTTCTTTCTCTGGTTGGCCTAATAGTGGGGGCTTCGTTACAGTACTTTTTTACAAGGCATATAGAGAACCAGAGGCACGTCCGTGAGCTGAGATCCCAGGCTTACAGGGACTTCCTGAAGTCAGTTTGCGAGTACGCCAATTATCGCCCGAAAAAGGACAGTAAGGAAGGTATAGAGTTGGCCGAGAGGACCGCTCACGCAAAATCACGCATATGTTTGTATGGTTCTACCAAGGTCATTCAAACCTATTCTCTTTGGGAAGAGCTTGGCCCAACTATGGCAACGGAGGAGCAACGAGCGGCATTTATATCTATGGTCAAAGCAATGCGTGCCGACTCCGGCGGCGAAGCGGCAGTGAATACCAAAGACCTACAAAATGTTTTGCTCGGTTCCTACTGAAAAACACGTAACAATCGCAAGCACCGGACCCATTTCCGCTAGCGCTTCAATGGGCCGGTGTTGCGGGCGTTATACGAGGGAGCTATGAAAGATTTCGTGTTGGTTTTAACTTTCTTGTGCTTAAGCGCTCAGGCACTAGCGGACGCCTACACAGAATTCCGCGAAACGATACGCAATGGCGATGTTGAGCACTTTCAGCAGATCGCGCCGGCGGAGGAAGACATTCGAGCCTCAGCTTACAATAGAGGAATCGACGCTCTCACATTGGCAGTGGGTTTCGATAGTCTCGATATAGTGAAAGATATACTTCGGCGATTCCCAGATTACTCAGCAGAAAACGCACCAGAAGCAATGCTACTAGCGTGTTCTGCAAATCGAAAAAATCAGGAAGCAATTGAGATATTTCTTTCATCGGGAATAACAATTGATGCCAAGAGCAGAAACGGACAAAATTGTCTATACAGCGCGGTGCTACAAGCAGATTATGATTTCTTCGACTATCTAATCGGCAAGGGAGCGTCAGTGAAAACGAGCATCAAACCCGATCCGATCTTTGGGTATTCTAGTCTGATTACAATTGAGGCATTCATCGCAGACCGACTAGATACATATCGCGAGATGCAGAATCGTATAACAAGCGACTGTGATAAAAATCAACCCCACACCCACGCAATCAATTCGA
>JBBDIU010000134.1:39962-75176 GCA_040880205.1 Cellvibrionaceae bacterium | reverse complement strand
TGCATATCGAGGGTAATACTGGCATCCACGCCCGGCGCCAGAACGGACGATTCGTTCGCTTCAATTCGCAAACGGTCCAGCGACTCATCGCTCCCGAACGCACCCATGGAGCCGTCGGCACACTGGCTGGTCAGTAGTGTATTGGGTTGGTTTGATTCGGCCACTCCACTAATATTGCCGCGGCTGGTCAGCAGGTTGAGAGAATCACAGTACACGCTGAGATTGTCGCAGTAGGGCGTTCCGGTGATTGGGTTGAATATGGCCGCTCCCGGGTTCTCAATAGTCACAGCAGATAGCACCTCCCGCGTATCACCATTGTCAGCGTAAACGCGCGCGCGGATCGAGTGTTCTCCGTCAGGCCAATAACTTGTATCCCAGTCCAAGTGCCACGACGTCGTCCCTTCGGCCTCGCCCAGCAGTTCGCTGCCCAGGTAAATTTCAACGCGGTCGATGCCGGCCGCCTGACTCCAGGCGGAACCTTGCAGTTGCAGGTGTCCGCTTACCGGGCCCGGCCCGGTCGGTGCGGTGATGGCCACCAGGGGTCCGCCATCCGCCGCGAGTGGATCACTGGACCACAGCGATACTTCTTCGCCATCACTCAGGCCGTCACCGTCCGTGTCGGCGTCATCTGGATCCGTACCCGCTTCAAATTCCTGCAAGTTGGTGAGACCGTCCCCGTCGTCGTCCGCCGCGGCATCGTCGGCGTTGAATGGATCCCGGCCTTGCCGCACTTCCCAACCATCGGGCAGACCGTCGCCATCGGTATCGCCGTGCGGGTCGGTGCCATGGATGTACTCTTGCAGGTTGATCAATCCATCATCGTCGCTGTCCTGCAAGGCGTCGGTGCGATCGGAGATGCTGAAGCCGTTTGCCACTTCCCATTCGTCGGTTATGCCATCTCCATCCGAATCCCGCTCAAATGAAAATTGCAGGGCCGTTTGTCGCGTGTCGATGGCGACCATCTCTTCCTGCTCTCCGCGCAGCAGATCGGTGAGGACAACGCCCAGGGATACTTTACCCGGCCTGAGCGCGGCCCTTCCGGCACTGTTCAGGTCACTCCCATTGAGGGCTATTGCTACGCTCGTGACAAAAGTGCCGGAACTGTATAAGGCGCCATCCCCCAAACGCTCCCAAATAGCGTAAGCATCCGTCTCATCCAAATCATCGAAGTCGTCGGGGCCATCGATATTCGCCTGGTAAATGGCGAATGGCTCCTCCGGATCCGGCGCCAAATAATGGCGTGTCAGAGATCGAAAACGCGCTTGATTGACTGTCCAAGGGTTGAAGGGGAGCTCGAACTCGAGGTAAGCACGAAACTCCGTGGATGCATACCAGCCAGAATAGGTGTATACGTCCTGTTGATAACAGCCGTGCTCGTAACAGTGTCCATGCCCCGAACTTTGTACAGTAATTGTCCCCGTGGGCACGGTCGGTTTGTGGTTCGGGTCAAACGGGTCCGTGCCTGACCAGCTCTCCTGGCCGGCCGTCCAACCATCGCCGTCAGCATCCGGGTATTGATCATCGGGGGCGGTTGGATCGAAGCCGTAGGTAACCTCCCAGCCATCCGGCATGGTATCGCCATCCGAATCCTTGTTAAGCGGATCGGTTCCATACTCATGCACTTCCTCACCATCCGTTAGCCCGTCCCCGTCGCTGTCGGCAATGGCGGCACTGGTGCCCGCCAGGTATTCATCGATGTTAACCAGACCATCTTCGTCGGCATCCCCGGCACTGTCGTCGCTGAGTGGATCGAGCAACATATCCACCTCCCAACCGTCGGGCATGCCGTCCTGGTCGGAATCGGCATTAAAAGGATCGGTGGAATACACGTCGATCTCAGCCCCATCGCCCAAGCCGTCGCCATCGGTATCAACGCCCAGCGGATCGGTTCCGTTTGCGACTTCCAGCCCGTCACTTAAATAATCCGAGTCACTATCACTGTTCAGCGGGTCCGTTCCCCGCAGGATTTCCTCCGAGTCGCTCAGGCCGTCGTAATCGCTGTCCGCGCGGTCAAGCGCAGTGCCCAACTCAACTTCTTCGCCGTCCGACAAGCCGTCGCCGTCCGTATCCGCAAGGTGAGGGTCACCGTTTGCGATAAACTCATCCAGGTTGCTCAGGCCATCGCCATCGCTATCCATCGTGGCATCGCCTGCCAGATTTGGATTCAGGCCGTTGGCCTCTTCCCAACCATCGTCCATCCCGTCGCCGTCGCTGTCCGGGTTCGCCGGATCGTAGCCGAGCGATAGTTCGGTCGCATCGCTCAGGCCGTCGCCGTCGGTGTCTTCATGCCGCAAGCTGGTGCCGTGAATTTGCCATTCATCAAAGTCGCTGAGCCCATCGCCATCGGTGTCGGCCAGGTTGGGATTGGAGCGCTGCTCGTACTCCTGCAAGTTGCTCAGGCCGTCGCCGTCGTTGTCCAGTGCCGCGTCGCTCGAGTCCGCCGGGTTCAAACCCTGAGCTGCTTCCCAGTTGTCGTCGATGGAATCGCCGTCCTCGTCGACAAATGGGAGAGGTACGCAGGCTATGCCCACAACCGCGAAGGCATCGGCCACATCCCTGACGTCGTAGCCAAGATCATAAGCCGCATCGATGATGCCGCATGCGCCGGAAACGAAATCCTCGTCGGGACCCCAGTAGTTTTGATTCGCGTGGAAGAAGGGTTCAAAAGCCTTGCGCGGGTCCCAGCCGGGTGTTGTGGCCAGTTGATAATAACTGTGGTTATAAAGTCCACCGTTGGAGTGCGGCGCGAGTCCCTCGACATAGTCATCCAAGTGCTTAATCGAACTACCGTCAAGGGGTGGATCCCTAAAGTAACGCATGGCAGCGTGAGGTGCTTTTGCATAGTCGGCACCGACATACCAGTCCACTTCGCCGCGCCAGTAAAACTCGGCGGCTTCGCCCGCGATATCCGAAAACGCTTCGTTGATGGCGCTTGCCTGGTGCATGGCGCCACTGAGTGCCGAATGTTGCGCGGTAAACCCGTGAGCCGCTTCGTGAGACACGACATTAAGGTCGGTCAGCGGATAAAATCGCGAGCCGCCGTCGCCAAAGGTAAGGTCCTCACCGTTCCAAAACGCATTTTGAAAATATGTGCCGTGATGCACCCTCGAAACCATTTTGAAGGTGAGTGGCGTAACGGAAAACCAGTCGCCGTACATATCGAACACCACACCACCGTAATAGTGCACATCATTCAGAGGCGCATAGGCGCCATTGACCGCCTTGTGGGTGTTCTCCAGGCAGGGAAACTCAAACGCACTGCGTTCTATAGTCTGGTCCTCACTGTGCTCCATGCTAAGAGTCGTGACCTTGTCGTTTTCCATGACACAGGTACCACCGAGGTCCTCAACTTGCAAGTGAGGCCGATCCACACCGTAGACATAGCGGCCGGTTTTCTCGTTGCCACCCGGACCGGTGGCGTCGGCGTGAGTCAATCCGTCCCAGGCCTTCACGATCTCCAGGGAATTGGCATCGATGAGAAAGTGAGGCCGCGTGGGCTGCAAGGCGGCGGGCTGGGAGTAGTCCGCATCGGCGGCATGCCTGGGTTCGGCGAAGTAGGAAACTTCATAAGCGGGAATCGCCCGACCGTTATCGTCCACATAGATGGTCAACGCGGCCTGTTCGACTCGGGTTCGCCACCGGTCGTCGGTGTGCCCTTCCCGCGCCTTGATGGTGTCCATCAGGTCCGGGGGTACGTCGGTCGTGTCGAGAGTGCTTAGCTTTCCGTCCAGCTCGGTGGAATCCAGATTGGCATGGAGCGTACCGTTAACCCGGTAATATTGGTTCTCCTGATCTTTATGAACGACTACTTGCGTTCCCCAGAAGGGAATCTCCTTATAAGTCTGCCGGTAACGAACGTGAGTATTGCCAGCGGGGTCGGCGGTTTCCTTCAGCTCCATAAAGTCGTGTGCTTCAGATAACCGAAAGACGTCCCGCAAGCGTTCGGCGTCGGTTCCGGCGGCCGCGTTCAAGCGTTCCTCGACATCATCCAATGCCCTCAGGTCAACCGGGTCCGACTGTGAAGTTTGCGCTTGGCCGCTTGTGGAACTGGGCTCCTGCTGATGGGCACCATCCGCGTCAGCTTGCCGGGCTTGCGCCGAATCAGTGGCCTCGTTATCGGCGGTAGGCCGTACTGCATTTTTATCTGGCGGATTCTCAGTGCTATTGTCGCTTAGTAAAAGCCAATACGAACTGCCAGCAAGCACAACGATGACGCTCACGGAAACCAACAACTTATTCACAACAGACGTTTTCATTAAGTTACCTGACCAATCGAAGAGGGATAGAGCTTGCGAGGGCAAAGGGAATTGGCTGCTAGGAAGCAATCGCTTCGCCGGCACGCTCGCGTCAATAGGAATGTTTATGGTTTGTCGGGTGGTGATTCTTATTAGGGCGGGGATGTTACCGGAACGGCATTAGCAAAGCCAATAATTAGATGTGATATCGGGGATGCGGCCCATTGATACCTTGATTTACGTACTTATCGAGGAAGCCGATAGTGTTTTTTTTGAATTGCGTCACGTATTGCAACGCAAAATTGCATCTCGAAACAATTGCCGGCGGACAAGAAACGCGCAGTACTAATGTTGATTTCAAAGTACCCAGCTAATACCAGCAAGGAAAATATTCCAGAGCGGAAGGCAAGCGCATCCAACCAGACTGACCGAACAGTTGGAAACTTTCACGGCGCGCCAGTACTATTCACCCGACAATCAAATAGATCGTCCCTGATCTATTTGATTGTCGTCGTTGAAATATTGGCGCAAGTACGCGAACTTGCTGATATTTCAAGGGCTCGCGCTGGTCTATAGCCAGCGGCGGTATGTGAGATGATGAGATGTGAGATGTGAGATGTGAGATGTGAGATGTGAGATGTGAGATGTGAGATGAAGGATTAGACCCTTAGCGAGTTGCAAAATTCGGCGCGGAGTAAGAATTTTCGCAATTGTGATATTAACAATCCGATGTTACCGATCATTCAATCCCTTTCCGTCAAGGATTCTTGGTATACACTTCTCCATTCTCGATATCCGCGTCTTGGATTGCTTGGCGTCGGAAAAATGGAGAATGTAGCCTCGTTGTCGCCCGGGCGTTAAAGCTTCAAACGCTTTTTTCAAGGCAGGGTCTCCATTAAATTTATGTTGCAGTTCCTCGGGAAATTTGAGTTCTCGCTTCTCTTTGAAATCCACCTTTAAACCGGCTTTCTCCACTTCAATGGCTTCATGAATATAGGCTTTAACCCTGGCTTCCATCGCGGTAATTTGTTGAAGGCTGGTGAAGCGAATCTGGCGCATCGCCTGCGAATGCGCTCCAGGCTTGACGAGAATTCCCTTGGGGTCATTCAATAATGCGCCCTTGAAAAAACCGAGAGCACAGTACTCCTTCATTCCATAAATCATCACCACGCTACTTTCCTGAAAGGTGTAACAGAGCTTGCCCCACTTCACTTCTTCGGTCATTTGACACTCAAGTAGGATGGCCCTTAATTTTTTCCGTTCTTCGTGCCACTGGGGCTTGCTTAAAAGCGCATTGACCTTTGGGTTCGTACTGTTCATTTATTGATACTCTTTCCTGTCAGACTCCTGGACAACGCGGCGGAATGACAGGCGCTCGGTGATTGTGTTGCGCACGCTTCTATTCATATGCCCGCTCGTTCGTGATTGCTGATCAATGGTTATTGGTTTATCCAGGATCTTCGTGGCGGCGTGGCTTAGGGACCATAGCCCGGCACTTGTTTCTCTTGTATTTTATCGAAGTTCGATTCGCTTTGGAGCAAGTACTCGCCCGGCGTGAGTGCCGCCACGGGGGAGTTTCGGAAGTCTTTTACATTTCGTGCTACCAGAGCCTGGCAGTTGGCACTCTTGGCAGCGCAGGCGACAACCGCGTCTTCCAAGTCGCTCCATCCAAGTTGCCGAGCGCGTATCAGTTCGTCCCGGCCCACGGCGGCTATGTCGAAGTATTTCAGCAGCCACTCAATCACCTGGTCGGCTTTCTTTCTGTTTTGAAAGCGCGACACCAAATAATGTGCGGTTGTTAACGCGTGTGCGGCCAGGAAACCTTTTTCGTCCTGGCGGATAACCTTCTCCAATACGGCAGCGGAGGCACGGTAGTGGGGCTCCCGTTTTTGGAGCACATCCAGTAGCACGTTCAGGTCGATGAGGATCATGATTTGTGCTTTTCGAGTTGGTGCCGGCGGTATTCTTCTTCCAGGTCGGCATCGCTGGGCAGAATCCCGCTGATGATGTCCAGCTCAGGCGCCGGCTCGTGGGATTCCAGTGCGCGCATCCGACGCAGGTAGCGATCGATGACCTCGGTAACGGTCAAGCCGTGCGCACGGGCGTATTCCTTTACAAAGGCGACATCCTGTTTTGGCAGGCGGATGGTTAGCTTGGTGGTGTCGTTATGCATGGCGGAGTCCAGCCGTACGGCACATTATGCTTGAGTGTACGGCAGCCATGGAGGGTTGGGCAAGCTGATCGTCTGAGCAAGCGCCTTCACCTGCCCCTGGAGCGTTGCTTACGCTTGTTCCCCCAGCCGCGCTTCTTCGATAAGCGCGCGAATCTCCGGTTGGCAGGAGCCGCAGTTGGTGCCCGCGCGCAGTTGGCGGCCCACGGCTTCCACGGAGATCAGTTCCTGTTCCCGCACGGCGCTGAGGATGGTGTTGCGACCCACGGAAAAACACGAACACACGGTAGCGCCTACGTTGTCCGCCGGGTCCACCGATTGCCCCAGTTTTAAACCGGCAAGGTCCGCTTCGGTTGGCGCTGCGCGCTCGAAGATCCGCGCCAGCCAGCTTCGCGAGGGTAAATCGGGCCGGGGCGAGAGGTAGACACAGGCTTGCAACTGGCCGCCGCGCAGCGCCAGCGCGCGGTATTGGCCGGCGCTGGTTTCCATCAATTCCCACCAGTCCGCTTCCCCGGCGATGCCGAGCAGGTCGCGGGCCCACTGGCGGGGGTCGCTGATCGTTGCTCGCCCCGCCAGTTCGTAGCGCAGAAATCCCGCGCCCTGGATGCGCACCCAATAGGCGGGCGCCAGTTCCTGATTCAGACGCAGTGCTTCACGGCTGAACACGACGCCGTGCCAGCCCACCGGGAAGGGGCTTACCCGGGCCGGCGTGTGCTTGAATTCCGGTTCGCCGGAAACGGGGTCCACGGCGGGGTTCACCAGGGCGCCGACCCGCGCGTCGGAGGCGACCTGGTCGTTCCAGTGGATGGGTACAAACACGGTGCGGCGCGGCTGGTCCGCAGTGCAGCTCAGGCGCGCCACCAGGTTTCCCCAGCGGGTGCTGACCCGAACCAGACTGCCATCCTGGACGCCGGCCAGCATGGCTTGGTAGGGATGCATGGCCGCGAAGGGTTCCGGCAGGTGGCCGGCCAGACTCGGCGCCCGGCCGGTACGGGTCATGGTGTGCCACTGATCGCGAATGCGGCCGGTATTGAGCACCAGCGGGTAGTCGTCGTCCGGCGGGTTGGCCGGCGCGCGGGGTTCGGTGGGCACCAGCCGCGCCTTGCCGTCGGGATGGAAGAAGCGGCGATTTTCGAACAGGTGGGAGGTCTCCGCGCCGGGCTTGGCCAGCGGCCACTGGCAAGGCAGAAGCTTGTCGTAGCCCTCGCGGTCGAGCGCGGCCAGCGCGCCGATATTGAAGCCGCGCAGCACTCCCGCCGCGTCATTGCGCCAGGCGGATAAACGCGCATGTTCGACGAAGATCTGGTGCGTGTCCTGGTAATCGAAACCCTGAAAGCCCAGGCGCCTGGCCACCTGGGACAGCGCCCACCAATCCGGTCGGGCCGCGCCGGGCGAGGGCAGAAAGCGCCGCTGCCGGGAAATGCGGCGCTCGGAATTGGTCACGGTGCCGTCTTTTTCGCCCCAGCCCAGGGCCGGGAGCACCACCTGCGCGTGGCGCGCGGTATCGGTGTCGGCGAACAAGTCGGAGACTACCACCAGGTCGCAACCTTGCAGCGCTTCCCGCACCCGGTCCGCATTGGGCAGGCTGACCACGGGGTTGGTGCCCATGATCCACACCGCTTTGATGCGGCCCTCGTGCACCGCCTCGAACAGCTCCACTGCTTTCAGGCCCGGCTCGCTGGCGACGCTGGGGCTGCCCCAGAATGCTTGCACCAGTTCCCGGTGGCGGGGGTCGTTCAGTTCCAGGTGAGCGGCCAGGGTGTTGGCCAGCCCACCCACTTCGCGGCCGCCCATGGCATTGGGCTGACCGGTAATGGAGAACGCCCCCATGCCCGGTTGCCCCAGGCGGCCGCTCAGCAGGTGGCAGTTGATGATGCTGTTGACCTTGTCGGTGCCGCTGGAGGATTGGTTTACGCCCTGGGAAAACAGGGTGAGCGCCTTGGGGGTGCGGGCGAACAGCGCATAGAACTCTTGCAACAACATGACCGGAATGCCGCAGACCTTGGCCACCGCTTCCAAACGGTCGCTGCCGCGGCGCGCCGTGGCCAGCGTTTCAGCCGCGCCTTCGGTATGGCGGGCGACGAAGTCGGTATCCACCACGCCGTGTTCTTCCAGATAAGTGAGCAGCCCATTGAACAGCCACACATCGGTGCCCGCCTTCACCGGCAAGTGCAGGTCCGCCTGCTCGCAGGTGGCGGTGCGGCGCGGGTCGATAACCACGATGCGTTTCTCGGGCCGTTGGCGGCGCGATTGCATCAGCCGCTGGTACACCACCGGATGGCACCAGGCGGTATTGGAGCCCACCAGCACTACCAGGTCCGCGGCTTCCAGATCCTCGTAGTTATTCGGCACCAGGTCCTCGCCAAACGCCCGCTTGTGTCCGGCCACCGCCGAGGACATGCAAAGCCGGGAATTGGTATCGATGTTGGCGGTGCCCAGCCAGCCTTTCACCAGCTTGTTGGCGACGTAGTAATCCTCCGTGAGCAATTGACCGGACACATAAAAGGCCACGGCTTCGGGGCCGTGTCGATCGATGATCCGGCGCAGGTCACCGGCAACCCGGTCCAGGGCCTGCTCCCAGCTTGCGCTGTTGGCCTGGCCGTGCGCATCGCGGATCAGCGGTTCCAGCAAGCGCCCGTCGAGGCCGATGGTTTCTGCCAGGGCCGCCCCTTTTACGCACAGGCGGCCCTGGCTGGAGGGATGCTCGGGATCACCCTGGATCTCAATGCCGTGGGGCGCGCCGGCCATGTCGGCGGTGGCAATTACCCCGCAGCCCACGCCGCAATATGGGCAGGTAGTACAAGTCATCCGCGGGCTTCCACGTACAGGGGCACGGAATCCTCGAGCATATCCTCAATCAGGGTTGCACAACCGCCGCAGCCGGTGGCGGCGCCGGTACTGGTTTTGAGTGCGGCAAGATTGGCGTTGCCGGCGAGGATGGCGTCTCGCAGTGTGCCCTTGCTGACGTTCTGGCAAGTGCAGAGGGTGGCGCTGTCCGGCAACTGACGCACATCGAGCAGGGGCGCCGCGCCTTGGCGGCGGGGCAGGATCAGGTCTTCCGGGTGCTCGGGCAGATCAATCCGGTTCAGCATTAACTGCAACAGGGTACTGTAGTCCCGGGTATCGCCTACCAACACCGCGCCCAGCAGCGTGCGTCCGTCCTCGCTGACCACTAGCTTTTTATAGGTTTGGCTGCGCTCATCCGCATAGCGGTAGCAGCAGGCACCGGGGGTCGCGGCGTGGGCGTCGCCCACCGAGGCGACATCGACTCCCATGAGTTTAAGCTTGGTGGACATATCCGCGCCGGTGAATTGGGGCGGCCCGCCGCGCTGTATGCCCCGGCTTTCCTTGCTCAAGCTTTCCAAATGGCTAACCGCCACCCGCGCCATCTCGTAGCCGGGCGCCACCAGCCCGTGGATGCGACCTTCCCACAAGGCACATTCACCGATGCTGTAAATATCGGGATCGGCGCTGCGGCAATAATTGTCCACCACAATGCCGCCCCGCTCACCAACGGCCAGGCCCGCCTCGCGGGCCAGTGCGTCCTGGGGGCGGATGCCGGCGGAGAACACCACCAGATCCGTTTCCAACCGGCTGCCGTCGGCAAAATTCAGCCGGTGGCGGTGGAATTCGCCGTCGCCAATTTCCCGGGTGTTCATGCCCGTGTGCACCAACACCCCAAGTTGTTCAATCTTGCGGCGCAGCAAAGCGCCGCCGTCGTCGTCGACTTGCACCGCCATCAGTCGCGGCGCGAACTCCACCACGTGGGTTTGCAGGCCAATGTCGCGCAGGGCCCGGGCGGCTTCCAGGCCCAACAGACCGCCGCCGACCACTACACCGATTTCCCCGTCGCGACCGGCGGCCATGATCGCCTCCAGATCCTCGATGGTGCGGTACACCAGGCAGCCGGGCCGGTCGTGCCCCGGCACCGGGGGCACAAAGGGATAGGAGCCGGTGGCCAGCACCAGCTTGTGATAGTGCAGTACTTCGCCCCGGCTGGTGGTAACGGTCTTGGCCGCGAGGTCGAGCCGTTGAGCCGCCTCATCCAATCGAAGGGTAAGGCCGTGCTTTGCGAAAAAGCCTGCCGGTACCAGCGACAATTGCTCCGCAGTGCGACCTCGGAAGTACTCCGACAGGTGTACCCGGTCGTAAGCCGAACGCGGCTCGGCACAGAGCACGGTGACCTCGTAATGTTCGTGCAAGCCGGCCGCCACCAGGCATTCCAGGTACTTCTGGCCCACCATGCCATTGCCGATCACCAGCAAGCTTTCGCGCTTCATTGCCGACTCCGCCTGCCGCTTAGGTGCTGGGTAGGGCCGCGCTGGCGGCGCGTTGGGTCATGGCTGCCTGGTACAGGCGCTCCTCACGCGCTTTGTGATCGGTCGAGAAGCGCACCCCGGCCACGCACAGCGCACTGACCATCACCAAAACGCCCAGCACCGATAGCGTTAATTCCAACTGCCCCAGCCACAGCAGCAGGAAGCCTGCCATCACCGCACCCACGTTGCCGCCGGCACCGACAATGCCCGCCACGCCGCCCAGTGCGTCGCGGTCAATGAAGGGCACCAGGGCGTAGGTGGCGCCACAGGCCATGTGGGTAAACAAACCAAACAACAGCATGGTGAGCACCGCCAGCGACAAGCCATCCATTTGCGAGAACAGCAACAGGCCCAGGCCTTCACCGACAATCAATAGAAAAAGCAGGGTGGTGCGCGCGTCCAGCCCACCGCGCCGGGCCGCGCAATCGGACACCCAGCCGCCCAGGGCGCGGGCAAACAAGGCCAGCAAACCGAAACTTCCGGCCGCCAGCCCGGCGGCCTTCAGGGACAGTTCAAACTTGTCCAGAAAATAAATTGCCACTACGTTGTGCATAAAAATTTCCACCCCGAAGCAAGCCCCGTAGGTGACGAAGAGCATCCACACCCGGTAGTTGCCCGCCGCCAGCTTGAAACAGTCCCAACCTCCATTTTTGCCGCCGGTGGGCAATTGGTCGCGCTCGCGCAGTTCGCGGTAATTGCCGGCCATGCAGTCCTGGGTGTAGCGCCAGTAAACGAAGGCCATGATGAGCATCAACACCCCGGGTACCAGCAAGGCCACCCGCCAGCCGAGCGTTTCGCTAACGCCCAGCATCACCACGGCGGCGAGCACCAAGGGCATGATGGCCTGCGCCGCGCCGCCACCGGCATTACCCCAACCCGCCGCCGTGGCGTTGGCGGTGCCGACCACGTTCGGTGCGAACATGACGGAGGTGTGGTACTGGGTAATTACGAAGCTCGCCCCCACCGCGCCGATCAGCAAACGAAAAAACAGGAAGCTTTCGTAACTTTGCGCGGCGGCCACGCCAAACACCGGTATGGCCCCGATCAACATCAGGCCGGTGTAGGTTTTGCGCGGTCCGTAACGGTCACAGAGGGGCCCCACAATTAAACGTACCAAAATCGTGATCGCCACTGCGGCGATATTGATGTTGGCTATCTGGCTGGTGGTCAAACCAAACTCATCGCGGATGACGGGCATCAGCGGCGCACAGGCAAACCAGGCAAAAAAGCAAACAAAAAATGCCAACCAGGTGATGTGAAAAACGCGGGTTTGAACCAGGCGAAAGTTGAAAAGCTGTAAGCGGGTTGCTTTGTAATCGTGCATGTTCCGATTCCCTGCTGAGTGGAAAGCCGGGATGCTTAGAGCAACCGCTATGCCATGCGGCTCAGCGGACGCGGAAAAATTCAGAACGGGGGAGGCGTATTTTGGGTCGCGGAATGGTATGCGAACGCAAATAGCCGATAAAAACAGGGTTTTTTGTGGTGGCGGCGGTTTTACCGGTGTTTGGTTTTTTTTAGTAAAGGTCGCACACCATTGATCAGTGCACTGCGAGGATGCAGCAATGTCGGCGTTCTCTGCCCAGTACAGGTGCATGCCAGGGTGATTGTGCGTCGATTCGAATCACTGCCCGCCCAATCACGGGCTTGGTTAGGACAACTGTTTTCTGGTTGGGGCCTCCCCGTGTCCAATGGCGCGGGGCTGTTAGATCTCCACTCCCAATTCAATAAGCTGTGCCTGTACATCGGAGATTTGCAAGGTTAGAGCATCTTGCTGCTCTTTCAACTCATCGTCGAGTTTGCGCATGTCTTCAATATCCAGCAGCAAATGGGCGCGGTCTTCCGCCGTAAGTGAGCCATCGAGAATTATTTTCCTTTTGAGAACGTCCTGGTCCTGCTCGATTGCCTCGCGCTCCGCGACGACGTCGTGCAGTTCGCTTCCCAGCGCATTGAGTTCACTTCGCAGGGTGAAAATTGCGTTTCCGGCGACGTAGCCGTCGAGGAAGTTCGCTTCTGCCGCCGGGGGGCACACCCGTCCATAGTTGCCGCCAGCCAGGCCGAAGCTATAGCCGGAATCGTAGGTACAAAAGCTTTTCAGCCCTTGATCGTATCCCGCGTGATAGTCGGAGTTGGCAGGGCAGACGTGTAAACGGCTATCGCCGGCGGCGCCCGCGTTGCTGCCGCGGCCAAACGAACAATACTGCTGAATGCCTTCCCCGTAACCGGCGTCGTAGGCGGTTTTATCGGGCGTAACGCCGTGTTTGGCACAATCCTGGCGATGCCGGCCGATGCGCGCGGCATTGTGCCCGACGGCGCCGTCCTCCAAGCCGATAATTCGCCAATCGGCGGTCAGGCATTCTTCTTTGGATAGGCCAGCGCAACCGCCCAGCACTAGTAATGAGAGAATGATAGTCGCGGTTCGCATGGTCGTGCCCCACAGCAGTGGCCCGGATCGGGAGGCCTTATTTGGTTGGTTGTGCTCAAAAGTCTAGCAAAGAAATATGAACAGAGGCTGAATTGGGCAGAGAACAATGAACAATGAACAACGAACAGGAGAAACAGGTTGGGTTGACGGGCAGCGGAGCGGCGGTAGGGCGGTGAACGGGGGGTCAGAGGGAGTAGCGGCGAAGAAGGGCGTCTGGCTGATTACCTCGTTTGAGACCCGTACGCTGTAGGCGGGTTAAACACCCGTTCATCAAAAAGCCATTAATTTGCCGCCGTTTTTGACTATATTCGGCCGTAACCGAGCTTTCGTGGACGCGTTCATCGAGACAAGGAGATTCTGTGTTTACCTGCCAATACAAACTAGATAAAAAGTCCTACAACGGTGTGCTCAATGCCTATCAGGCGATTTATGCACATAAGGCGGCAAATCCGCTGTTGGTCTCGTTCTACCACCTCACCATCTGGATGATGATTGCCGCGTTGATATTCGTGGCCGCTCAAGTGCGGGACTATGCGCTCGGTAGCGCGTGGATGTTCTGGGCTTTCGTTTTCGTGGCGGCCTGCGCGCCCGCCAACTGGTATATCAATCGCCGCTTTTTAACCCGTTACAATCAGGCGCTGGTCGACGACATAGGCAAGGGTCTTCACGAAACTACCATGACCCTCGACGAAGAGGGTTTGGAAGTTCGCGCTGGGGCGGCGCATTACAAGGTTGGTTGGCAGGGCGTGCACACTGCATATCGCACCCGGGATTTTCTTGTATTGCTCTGTGATATGGATCTGTTCGCTGTGCCGCTTGAATGGGAGGAGCAGGAACAGAAGGAGCATAGTGCCGCGCTGCTGGACGCCTTTGAGCAGTATTCCGGCAAGCGGATGGAGGTGGTTGGGGAGGTCAGGGAATGAGCGCTGTAGACGACGTGCAATCCTGGCGAACGTGGCCGGTGGTACGGATTCTCCCTTTGCTTCGGTTTCGCTCGCCGCCTTGGGATGCGCTGCAAGCGCGCGGCAATTTGCTGACGATCAATGTTGCTTTGTTAACACTCGTGGCTATCGGTGTTGACCGCGTGTTGACTGAGCAGGCCGAGCTGTTTTCGGTGTGGGGCATAAACTCGGTTTTTCTGGAGCTGTTTTTCCTGGCGGCTTTTTATTACTTTGTAGCGGTCACCGGTAAGTCATCCCTACCTCTTACATTTTTGTTTTCCATTACGGTGGAAATTTGGCTGTTGTGCAATGTTCTTGCCCTGACTGTTTGGTATCTATTGAGCCTGCTGTTCGGAACAGTGTTGGAGCCGGTTATTTTCGTTGTTGCGGCGACTATTTTACAGGTGACCTTGCTGTCCATTGTGCTTTATCGAGCTTTGGACGGCAATTTGCTAACGCTTAAGGGCTACATGTTCAGCTACGCTGCAATTGTAGTGTTTCCCATCGTGTTCTTAGGTTCTTTTAGCGGGCAATTTTGGTACCCGGATTATGCACAGGAATATAACGATACGCAGGCCGCGGTGGGCGACTACGATACGCTGTTGCTCGGTCAGCCCGCCATGGTGGCCGACGCGGTTTCTCGCTTGCAGGATGGTGAACCGGGCCGTGCCGAGCTCTATTATTTGGGCTTCGGCAGTTACGCGACAGAGTCGGTGTTCGAAAACGAGATCAATTACATGGATGCGCTGTTGAGCAAGGAATTCGGCGGCGCGGGACACGGTTTGACCTTAATCAACAGCATGAACACGGTGGAAAGCACGCCCTTGGCCATCGGTCACAATATTCAGTCGGCGTTGAAAGGGCTGTCCGGGAAAATGAATGTGGAAGAGGATATTCTATTCTTTTATCTCACAACCCACGGCTCGCGGAGTCATGAGTTGGCGGTGCGCTTTTATCCTTTGGAGTTGGCCGACATTACCCCGGAAAATCTCGGGGCATATCTAAAAGATTCCGGCATCCGCTGGCGTATTGTCGTGGTGTCCGCCTGCTATGCGGGTGGCTTTATCGATTCGCTGAAAAGCGAAGATACCATTGTTTTTACCGCCGCCGCTGCCGATAAAAGATCATTTGGTTGTGGTGATGGCCGCGATTTCACCTATTTCGGCGAGGCCTTGTTCAAGGATAACCTCACGGCCGACCGACCGATTCTGGAATCCTTCCGGGTGGCGATTGAACGCGTGTCCCTGCGCGAGCAAGGCGAGAATCTAACGCCTTCCGATCCGCAGCTATGGGTGGGCGGAAATATTGCCGCTTATCTTGAAGAGCTAGAGCAGTAGCTGCACTGCCTGTGCAGTTCCTTTCTCATTCGAACCACCACTGTGCGCCAAGTGAGAACAGCAGGGTGGGTTCGCGATCGAACTCCACGCGTTCGACTTCGCCCGACACAGTAATGTGTTTTTCCAAGCGATAGTTTAGGCCGAAGCCCCAACTAAGTTCAGTGCCGGAGTCGCTGTATTCATCCACCTGGGCGGCATTGCGGTAGGTTTGGAAGTCTTGCTTCCAGTTGAACAGGCCCAGGCGCGCTTGAAGACCCAAATCCGCGGAAAGCGGATGCCGGTACAGGCCCGACAGGCTCCAGCCGGCGCCGGACTCAGGGTGGACGCTGGCGAGGTTTGCGGTATTGGCGGTGGTGAAGTTCAGATCCACATCGCCCAGATCGCGGTAGGCCACTTCCACCGACCAGTTGCGATCAATGGCGAAGCCGGCGCCCAGGGTCCAGGCGATACGCCTGGTATCCAGCGAGTGCACTTGGGCATCAATACCGCGCTTGGCGAAGTCTGCTTGCAGATCGCCCTTGCTGACCGGGGTGTTGGCGAGGGAGCCGCCACCGGTGATGTAGACGCTTCGCCACCAATCGCCATCGGCCGATCCCTGGGCATTAGTTTGCCCGGGAAGCAACAGGACCAAAACGGCCAGGGTCGCCACGCCGTGCCGCGCTCGCTTCGCGCGCCACCCCACGATTAGCAGCAGCGCGAACAGCATCGGCAGTCCCACCGCACCGCCACCACCGCCGCTGCGAGTTTGGTGCATCACCGGTCCGGGCGCCGACGTGCTGTCGGGGATGGCGGTGCCCACACCGCCTGGATCGGTTATCGCGCCGTTGGCTACCCCGTCGTCATCATTGGGGCCGCCGTCCTCAATGGTCATTTGCACACACCAGTGGCCGGGAGTCATGCCATCGCTGTAGGCATTGCTGCCCGGGGGCGGACAGAATCCTTCCTGGCCTGGCGCCGAGGCGAGATTGTTGTTGGCGTTTTCGACGAAGGTGAACCATTGGCCGTCCGCGAATTTGCGGTACACGGGCTGTGCCGGTATCGCTTGCTGTTGGGGGATGACGATGTTCACGCTGGCTCCGGGGGACGGCAAACCCCGCACGATCAGGTCGACGTAGCCACCGGTATTGCCCAGTGTGTCCGCCGGAATGCCGTCGGCGGCGCCCACGACAGAGGCGCCGATTTGCGCGCCGTCACTGCCGTCCCGCAATGCCCACTGGCCGAGGCCAATGCGCAGGCCGGGGTCCGCTTCGATCAGGAAGCGGTTGCCGTCCGCGGCATTTTGGTTCAGCACGTTGGCCAAGGGAATTCCATCCAGGTAGTCGGGAATGCCATCGCCATCGCTGTCGCCGAAGCCTTCGGTGGCGTCGTCAATGCCGTCGCCGTCGCTGTCCGTGCCGGCGTCCAAGATAGGCGCGGTGGCAATCACCCGGAACAGTACGCTGTTGCCGGAGCTGAGCGGCGAACCGTTCTCTTCCTCCACGGTGACCGCGGCGCTGTAGACACCCGGAACCAGAGCGTTGGGATCCGACGCGTCCAGGATGCGCACATCCTCGCTGGGGTCGGTGAAGACGGTGTCCGGTAGTGCCCAATCGTAGGTATGGGTATCGCCTGGGTTGGGATCATCCACCGTGGCGGTGATCGTCACCGGACTGCCATCTTTCACAACTGTGCGCGCTTCGCGTCCATCCTGTTGCACGGAAAGCTGCACGGTGGGGGCGACGTTATGCTCCACAATGCGAATTTCGTGGATTTGCTTGCTGCCAAAGTTGGCCTGGTCGGCGGTGGTGGTGGCTTCATCGAGCGTGACGATCAAGGTCTCCGTGCCTTCGACAAGCACATCATCGACGATGTTGACTGTGATTTCCTGTTCCACCTGGCCCGCGGTGAAGGTAACCGTGCCCGCAACCAGATCGTGATCCGCGCCATCGGCACTGCCCGCCACTGTGTAGCCCACACTGAAGGGGTAGTCGGGGGCTTCGCCATTGAGCAGGACACGCACCCGGGCGCTTGTCCCTTCGCCGCGTTGCTGATCCTTGCTCAGGGATATGAGCGGTCGCACCCGCAGGTTTTGCACCTCCTGGGCACTATTGCCCGCTGCGTCGGTGGCTGTCCAGGTGAGGGAGTAAAGTCCCGGGCGCAACCAATTGCCGACGTTTGTCACCGTGGCCTCGATGTTGCCGTCCAGCCCGTCCACCGCGACAGGTACATCAAGATTCGCTCGGGTGGTCAGCAGCCCGGTGGCATTGATGGCAACGTCGGCCAGTGCACCGGCGAATTCAGGCGGATAGTCGTCGGCCAGCAAGTCGGTGTCGGCAATGTATTCGTCCAGATTGGAAACACCGTCGCCGTCTGCATCCTGGTCTGCGTCGCTCGGATCATTTGGATCGAGGCCGTTGGCCAGTTCGACATTGTCGGGAATGCCGTCACCATCGCTGTCGAGATTGGGGTCGTCGTAGTCAATGCTGAACGAGGTGGCAGCGATGTTGTTATTGCCCCCCGCATCTTGTGCCACGTTCGCGGCCACATCCAGGCTAACCGTGCCATGGGTTGTGGGCGTTACCGTCACGGTGAAACTGCCGTCATTGTTGTCGGTAAAAGCACTCAAGCTGGCGTTGCCGGCGGTGATGTCGCCCACCACAAAGCCATCCACGCTTTCGCCGAAATCGACGGTGGCGCTAAAGGCCCCGTTGACGGGATCGCCCGCGGCACTGCCAATGGTTGGCGCCGGCGCGATGGTGTCAACCAATACCCCCGAGGTGTCCGCCACGGAATTGAGCGTAGTGTTCAGGCCATTGCCGGCGCCATCGCGCAGGGTGCCGCCATTGGCATCAATGGAGGCGGCGACTGCAATACCGTCGGCATCGTTATCGCCCGCCTGGACGGTGTAGCGAAATACCAGCGCGGATGTGCCGCTGCCGCTGAGATAAGTGGCCTGGCGGGTGGTCGCACCGATGGTCAAGGCGATGCGCGGTGTGCCGCCACCGGTATTCACGGTGATGTTTTCGCTGGTGTTGACAGTGAAATCAAGATTTTGGCCGGCGTTATAAGTGCCGTTCGCCGGGACGCTGACGCTGCTGGTAGTTGGAGCGACCGCATCCACCAGCACGCTTGTTGTTGCACCCACTGAATTGAGTGTGGAGTTGAGGTCATTGCCGGCACCATCGCGCAAGGTGCCGCTATTCGCATCCATAACCGCCGCCACTGCGATGCCGTCGCTATCATTATCGCCCGACTGAATGGTGTAACGGAATACCAGCGCGGATGTGCCGCTGCCGCTGAGATAAGTGGCGTAGCGGGTGGTCGCACCGATGGTTAAGGCGATACGTGGGGTACCGCCTCCGGTATTTACCGTTACGTTCTCATCGGTGTTGATCGTAAAGTCCAGGTTTTGGCCAGCCACATAGGTAGCATTGGAAGGCACGCTCACGCTACTTACTGTCGGTGCCGCGGCGTCTACCCGTACTGAAGTGGTGCTGCCTACACTATTGAGCGTTGTGTTCAGATTATTTCCTGCACCATCACGCAAAGTGCCGCCATTCGCTGAAAGGGACCCTACAGCGATACCATCCGTATCCAGATCACCGGATTGGACCGTGTACCGGAACACCAAAGCACTGGTCCCGGACCCACTCAGGTAAAAAGCCTGGCGGGTAGCGGCGCCAATTGTCAACGAAAGCTGAGGAGTACCGCCGGTCGTATTTACGGTTACGTTCTCATTGGTGTTGATCGTAAAGTCCAGGTTCTGGCCTGCCACATAGGTGGCGTTGGCCGGGGCGCCGACACTGCTGACAGTGGGCGCGACCGCATCAACCAACACACTGGCGGTGGAGCCCACCGAATTGAGCGTGGTGTTGAGGTTATTGCCGGAGCCGTCTTGTAAGGTGCCGCCATTGGAATTGACGGAAGCGGCTACCGCAATACCGTCGGTATCGCTGTCGCCCGCCTGCACGGTGTAGCGGAACACAATGGCAGACGTGCCGCTGCCGCTGAGGTAAGTGGCCTGGCGGGTGGTCGCGCCCACGGTCAGGGCGATTTGCGGTGTGCCGCCGGTGGTATTCACGGTGACGTTTTCGTTGGTATTGACAGTGAAATCGAGATTTTGGCCCGTGATATAAGTTGCATTGGCCGGTACGGACACGGAACTGACAGTGGGAACCACGTCATCCGTCACTGTAATCATGAAACTCTCTTGGTAGCTGGCCGCGCCGTCGCTGGTCTGAATACAAACGCTGTAACTGCCGCCGGTCAGGCTGCCGGCGGTTTCGAGTTCGTCGTTGACGTTGTCGATCTGGAACGAAGCGTTGTCGTCATCACCGGCGGAACCGCAACTGCCGTTGCCCGACGCGCCGTTGTTAACCAGCGAATAGGTATGACTATCGCCGCCATCCGCGTCGGTGGTGCTCAGCGTGCCCACGGCCGCGGCGGCAGCGGTGCTGCTTTGATTGATAGTGTTTGCACTTAACGCAATGTCGGTCGGGGCGTTGTTGACAATCGCGGTGAGTTGATTGCTGTCGGCGGTGGTCAGTCCGCCGGATGACGCGCGGAGATTAAAAGTTTCGTTGCTGCCGCCGGAGGCGGTATAGGTGATATCCATGCCGGTGAACGTCGACACGCCGCTGCTCGGTGTGATTGTCACGGAAGAGCCGTTGCCGTCGGTGTCGCCGGTCGCGGTCATGGTGGCGCTGCCGGCACCGTTGACTTCCGCCAGCGTGATATCCGTGCTGTAGCCGGTATCGACCGTGTCGTTTGCGTCCGTCGCGCTGACGACGGGCACCGTGGTAAAGTTTGTGGAAACGCCGCTGTTCAATGTGGTGGGCGCCGGTTGCGTATCAAACACAAGCTGGGTCGCGACCACGTCGGAAGTCACCGCGTTGGCATTCACCGTCGGCAAATTCGAACCGACGCCGTCCTGATCATTGGCCGTCAGGGTAAAACTTTCCTGGTCGGCCGTGGCGGTATAGATGAAATTGGTGAAAGTGGCCACTCCATTGGTTGCGGCCTGCGTATTGTTTGTAGGCGTGCCCGCACTGCCTTCGGTCAGGGTTATCGTTTCCGTGAAATCCACATCGGTGTTGCCAAAAGCATCGCGTGCCGCAACCACGGGTTGCGTGCTTAGTGCGGCCCCCGACACGGAACCGGCGGGTTGGGTGCTAAAGGCCAGCGCCGCGGAAACCACATCAATCGTGGTGCCGGTGCTGTTGGTGACCGCGGTGGTCGAGCCCATCTGCGTGCCATCAGCGCCGACAGTCAGATCGGTATCGCCGTCCACAGCGAGGATAATCGTGCGGTCCTCGGTAAGGTTGCTGTTGTCATTGTAATAGGCGTTGACGGTGTAGGTTTCATTGTCCCCATCGGCAACGGAAATATTCAGGCCGGAAAAGGTAATGCTGTCCGAGCCGGCGTTGTAGGTTCCGGAGGCATTGCTGACGTCCGACCCGTTCAGACGCCAGGTGATTTGCCCGCGTTCTGGATCGGTGGAGGTGCCGGATACGTTGACCACAATCTGCGAGATGTCCATGGCCTGGCCATCGCTGGTCCCGCCGTCGCTCAGGGTAAAGTCGAAAACATCCACCGCTTCGCCGACCGTGTCGACGGTGGTGTCCAAACCGACCGGTTCCGTGACCCCGCCCGCGGCGGTCAGACTGCCGTCGGTATCCAGTGGTGTAAACGCCACTGACATCAGGCAGAAGTCAACTTCGTTGTTGGCCAGATTGTCGGCATGTATTTTTATCCGGCGGATCTCGGCAAAAGAACCGGTTATACCGCTCGTCAAATCAATTGGCGTTGCCGTCGCGGCGACTGACACATTGGTCTTGCTGGCAATCGGCGTCGGGTTGCCGTCCTCGTAGCCGTATATGGATACTTGGTCGGCCGGGAAACCGCCATTGTCAGGCGCCCTTATGGTTAAACCCGTTACCCCAAAGTTTTCCCCGGCGGGGTAAGATCTTATAAAGAATTGGGAAGTCGGATCGTACATACTCACATACAAGTCATCATTACATACCGTGCCGCTTAGCAGTTCGTCATAGGCGCCGGGAGTCGATATGTAAGTGGTAAAATCGTCCCAGTCCCTTATAGGGTCGTCCTGATAAGATTCCCCGTTCCAACTTTCAAATGTTTTGGTTCCAAAAGGTCTCAGCACCGAGGAAAAGTCTTGCAAGGCTTTGCTGCTAAAGGGTTGGGTGACCTCGATACTTCCTACTTGAACTTCCAGCGTCCAGTCGCCCCCGAGTTCGCTTGCGCCGGTGAGATTGTTTGAAGCAGCTACATCCAGATGCGAGTTTTGTTGTATCAGTTCAAGCAGCTCCGTGCCATCTTTGGCCAGGTCACAACCGTACAGCAAAAGATCCGCACCGGTACGGGTCGCGCTGTTCAATGCCGCCAAAAACCGTGGCTGCGATTCCAAGATTGTTTGGTCGATCCGCTGATCGCCCAGCAGTATCGCGCCTGCATCGCCGTGAGAGATCAAATGCACGGCTTCCAGATCTTGATAATTTTCCAACAGCACTGCCACTTGTTCGAGGGCATCCTTTCCGTCTTCCAGCACAACGGTTTCGACCCCCGGCTTGGCGGCGCTCCGAAGTACGGTTTTATCCGGCACGGCGGCGTCGATAATGATCAACTCGCTCACCGGCGCGCCAGACATGATCGACAGCGTATCCGCGGTGGCCTCCATTAACCGGGGCTTCGCGGGCGAAGGCACGGTGGAGGGAATGAGCTGTTCACTGGTGGCGCGTGCCAGCTGTTTGCGCTGGTAAGCCCCATAGGTGGACGCCCCATAAGCGGCGAAGGGAACCAGCAAGCTGGTCAGACCGGAGAGAATGTTCCTACGCATTGTCTTGTTTTCTCGCATTTGTGCATTTTTTAGCGGCGATGATGTTAGCGGCAGTGCCCGTATTGTCCTGCCAAAAATCCATATCCTGATATGTGGCGAAAAGGTCCGGCGGTAGGATTGAACGGCGCGGTGTGAACTCGACCTTTTTCCTTACGGCATGGAGTCCTTTTACGCCCAATTTGTTATCAAACTCGCTATCTTCGTATTCGACCTCGTTAAAGTTGTGATCGAACGGTGATTCCTGAATAAACTGGTAAATCAGTTCCAAGGCTTTTACGGGATGCTGGGTGAGAAGGTCGTAGTCCACCAGCAGCAACCGATCGGAATATTCGCCGTAGTAGGCTTCCTTCAAGGCGGTCCAGGCGCTGCCCACGGTGCCGCCGGCGTTTATCAGGGTTTCGCAACGGCTGTACACGGTTTGTCGGCTGCCGGCATTGAACATGCGGCTGTAATCGAAGGGGTTTTTGCGATAGATGACTTCGAAACTGTCCATGATCCAGGCGGGGTTGCGCACGCAGCAGATCACCTTGAAATCGTCAAACAGCTCCACCAATTGATGCAGGCGCGCGGTCCAAAGGCGGTTGGTGTCGAAAATCACCTCGTGCCCGGCATGGTCGGCGTAGTAAGCCTGGAACAAAGCCTGGCAAATGCCCTTGCGCTTTTTCTCGTCAAAAAAAGTATAGAATTCGCTACCGGCCCCCATCTGTTCCAGCGCGCCGTTGACCAGGCCGGCGACAGGACTGCTCATGGCGGCATGAAATTGCGGGTTTTGGCGCAGAATGCCGGCCAGCAAGGTGGAGCCGGAACGTGGTAAGCCGGAGATAAAATGCATTCTTTTAAACATGTTTACATTTAGTTTTTATCGTGTGATTGAGAAGGCTGGCACTAGATGCACGTTGGCCTTACGTGGTTAGCTTCTGGGGGGAAACACCCCGCTCAGTGCAATACAAAAGTTCAAACTTAAAAACGGCTGGCGATTTTCATGGGGCTGACCTGATCCGCTGGCGGACAACGCCTGAGGGGCTAAAGCTGCGTCGAGTGTTGTGTCGGATGGTGCGAGGTAATCGATATTACCCTGACCACCCCGTCTGTCCTGGCCGAGATAAGCATTCCCGGACGGCGTGCCAGTACTGCCGGTAACATCCAGGCCGCCTAATCCGTGACTGTGCGCGGCCATTTCGGACTCTTGCAGCGTAACGCTATCGTCACCCGCCCGCATCCCAGGGGCCCAGTTCCGTAACCCCGGCCCCTGGCCTACGCCCGGCACCGCGCAACCTTGCAGATCGGGTAGCGCAAAGGTTGTTCTTCCGTCGCCGCCGTAGATGGTGCCTATAATGGAAAACAGTGCGGTATTGGAGCTTATGGGAAGCAACTGCCCGTTGCACAATGCCCAGTTCCGCGGCGCAAATGAATAGGGCAGCAGGCGAACTTCACCGATAAATGGTTCCATGATTTTTCTCCTGCTTTAATTTCTTGAGGGATAGATGCCGTTCAGGCAGATAATGTAGTTCATGGCGACGCTCGGCATGATGTTGTCGTGCGGTTGGCTCGTCCCGGCGTTGGCGACCGTTTTGGCGTTCATGGTTTTTAAGTCGGGGCTGGGGGGATCCGGCACATAAAGGGTATCGTTGCCGGTATCCGCAAACAGGTTGCCATCGGGGTTTGCGCCCGTTGCGGCCGTTGTGGTGGCGGTAAACACATGATTGTGGGCGGGCAACTCTCGTTCGGTCAGCGTGACGGTTTCGGTGCCGAAGTGCTCGCCCATTGTGCGCGGTGTCAAGCTTGGCCCGGTTCCCTGTCCCATGGGCAGGCGGCCGCGAAGGTCCGGCAGCGCAAAGTTGCTCTGACCGTCGCCGCCGTAGGTGGTCCCGATTAGCGAGAAGAGCGCGTCATGCGCGGCGATGGACAATAGTGATCCGTCGCAAAGCGCCCAGCTCTCCGGCGCGTAGTTGCCGGCGAACATGCGAATTTCGCCTATGAAAGGATCGCTCATTTTATTCTCCTTAATCCTGATTAACTGCGGCTGGGGAAGATGCCGTTTATCGCGATACAGTAGTTTCCGACCAGGGAGGGTTGGCAGTTGGAGTGAGGCTGCGAACTTCCAGTGGGCGATACGGTGTTGGGGTCCAACGGCTGGAGGGAGTCGCTCTGCGCATAGATCTTGGAATTTTTGCGGGAGGCAGCCGCAAACACTGCACCCTCAAAGTCCTCCACTGTCCCGGTGGTATTCGAAGCCTTGACCAGGTGGCTGTGGGAGGGCATTTGGGAAAGATTTAGGGCTACCGTTTCCGTGCCGTTTTTCGTACCCTGGGGTGTGTTGGCATTGGTATGCATGGGCACCCGTCCGCGCAGGTCGGGCACGGCAAAGTTGGTTGTGCCGTCGCCGCCGAAGGTGTTTCCCAACAGCGCGAATAGCGCCTGGTTCTGTGCAATCGGCAGTAGCCTGCCGTCACACGGCACCCAATTTCTGGGAGGCCAATTAAAAGAAAAGAACTTCACTTCTCCTACGAAGGGTTCAGCCATTATCCGTACTCCTCGAATGTTGTTCGTTCTGTAAAGGCGTTGGAAATCTCGCCTTCTCTTCATGGTCGGGCCTCGACTTATCCTCTGTGTCGAACGCTGGGACGGTTGGCGACCAGATCATGGCTTCATGGGTGTCGTTTGTTCCGCTTACCTGAAATCCGAGTGCTCGATAAAGCTTTTTTGCGGGCAGGTTCTGGTGGTCGACACTCAGCCTGACCTGCAGCCTGCGTTTTTGAGCGTAGGTCTGGAGCGCCCTCAGAATCGAGGTGCCGTGCCCTTTGCGGCGCACGGCGGGTGTCAATGCGAAATCGATAAGGTGCAAGGTTGTTTTGGTTTCATCGGCAATAATTTTTCCAATTGCATCGGTGGACTGTTGCACGATCAGAGTACATGCACGCGGCCATTGCCGCGCGTAGGCGGTTTGTTGCAATTGATATTGTTGGTTCATTAGTGTGTCGATAATGTGCCTGGGTATCGTCGGCTGATAAAAGTGCTCGCGAGTGGAGCGGAATAATTCCTTGGCCAAAGCTTCGTCCGCCGGTTGCAGCGGGCGTAGCCAGAGCCCGCCGGGCAGCTCAACATGTGTTAACAGTGTGGATTTCAGCATGCGAAAGGCCGAGCAGACGGCAGTTTCTTGTATAAGGACTTTGTCGTAGTGTCAATTGTTGTGCGACCATCGGCCGTCAGTCGGGTCCGCTCGTGCCAAGCCGGATACCGTTGGTGCCATTGCTTGGAGCGAAGCTGGCCCCGATAACTTATGCGGGAGTCGTGATATTGGCTCATAGCGCGATTCCGATGCGACTGACTGCGTGGAGCGTTTTCTGACGTTTAGCGCTCCGCGACCGAATGTCCTTACCCCCGGCTTTAATTGCCGATGCAATTATTGGTGGAAATGTGAATAACGTAACTATAGCCGGTAATTGCAGGCGGTGGGTAGAAATTGCAGATAGGATGTCGGCAGCCGTTTCTCGATGGCAGCGGGCACGCACGGCGCCTCTATCGACAAGTGATGCCGCTCCCTCCGGTTGCTGGAATGCAGGAAAATCTCCAACCCATCGTTCGCAATAGTTCCAGCAATCCGGAATTAAGAAGTTGTGGTTATAGTAGCACCGGGTTGGTGCGAGCAACGCTTGCCGTCACGGACCAGGGTCACTGCCCAAGGTTACAAGCGCAGGGCCGAGCAGATTGTCGGTCCTATGTATCGGGTAGCAGGAAACAGGGTGGCAGGGAGCAGCCGATGGAACGTTGCCGGGTGTAGCCGAGGCGATACAGCATGTACAATCGTTGACCAGACTTGGTCTGTCGGTGAGCGGAGCGTATGAAAAAAGCGGCAAAATACCTGTTTCCACTATGGTTTCCACTACGGCTTCCACTGTGGCTGTTGCTGCTTGGGGGTTGCGAACCGGCGATTGATTCGCAATCGGCGGCGGCACCCGCCGCGGCACCCGCGCCTTATACGGAAACCGGTGATCTGCCGGCTTTGCGGGAGCGGGGCAAGCTGCGTTTGATCGCCCCGCGGTTTGACGGGGCCGAGGCCCTGCCGCGCGATGGTATTCCGGTACACGATTATCAGCGTATCGCCGAGGAATTCAGCAACAGCCTGAACCTGGATGTGCACTGGGTTTACGTGGATGCTTTCACGGATCTGATTCCCACTTTGAACGCGGGCCGGGGTGATGTGATCGTCACCAATCTGACCGAAACCGTGGCCCGCCGCGAGCAAGTCGATTTCAGTCAGCCGATCAGACGGGTGAATGAAGTGATCGTGGGGCCCTCTGATCGCGACCTGGCGAACTTGCGGCAACTGGGCGACCTGACCATTACCGTGCCGGAAGGCTCGGCTTATATCGACAGCCTCAATTCCTACAACCAATCCGCCGAACAGCCTCTTGTTTTTAATACGATTCCTTCCGTGAGCGGCGAGGGCGAGCTCCTGACCCGCATTGCCGAGGGCGCCTACCAGGCCACCGTGCTCGACAGCGATATTGCCGAGGTCGTGGTGGGCAGTTGGCCGGACTTGAAAATTGGCGCAACCTTGCGGGAACACCGTCCCATCGGCTGGGCAGTGCGCCGGGATAATCCGCTGTTGTTACAAGCCTTGAACCAGTTTCTGGTTTCCCATTTTCTCTCCAGTACCACCTATCGCCAGGAGCCGCGGGATTGGGAGGCGATAAAAAACCACGGGCGCATTCGCATGCTGACGCTGAACAATCCGGCCAGTTACTTTATGTGGCGGGGCGATCTGATTGGCTTTGATTACGACCTGGCAAAGCACTTCGCCCAGGAAAACGACTTGCATTTGTCGGTGGTGATCAAGCACAGCATTCCCGAACTGATCAGCGCCCTGCAAAGCGGCGAGGGCGACTTTATTGCCGCTTCCATGACCCGCAGCAGCGAGCGCGAGGCGCAGGGCCTGGTATTCTCCGATCCCTACCTGCGGGTGTCTGCGCAGTTGGTCGGCCGCCGCGAAGGGTCGACCGTATCTGAACCGGCGGAACTTGCCGGCAAACGCATAGGTGTAAATCCGGATACGGTATTCTATCAGCAACTGCAAGCGTTGCAGGGGGACGGCATTGACTTGGTTTTGGTGGAATATCCCGGGGTGCTGACCGAGGCGCTGTTCCGCCGATTGGAAATGGAGGAATTTGATTTCATGATGGCCGACAGCCATCTGGTTGCCATGGAGCAGGCCTATAGCGACGCCTTGGCGGTTAATATGGAACTGGATGCCGAAGCGGAAATTGCCTGGGGACTGCGCGCGGACCAACCGCAACTGGCCGCCAAGTTGAATGAATATATTGGCCAGGCTTACCGCGGGCTTTTCTACAACGTTACCTTCAACAAGTATTTCGTCAACGAACGCAAAAGCCGTACCTTGCAAGCGGAGCGGGTTACCGGTGGTTCCGGCTTGTCGCCCTACGACGACATCGTGCAGGCGCTCGCCACTCGCTACGGCATGGACTGGCGTCTGCTCACGGCGCAAATGTATCAGGAAAGCCGCTTCGATCCCGACGCCAAGTCCTTCGCCGGCGCGCTTGGCTTGATGCAGGTAATGCCGCGCACCGCCAGGGAATTGGGGTTCAGCAATATTACCGAGCCACAAAACGGCATTGAGGCGGGAGTCGCCTATCTCAATTGGTTGTCCGACCGCTTTCCCGGCGACATTGATTTTCAGGAGCGCATTTATTTCCAGCTCGCGGCGTACAATGCCGGCGCCGGCCATGTGCGGGATGCGCGCCGACTGGCCCTGCAACTTGGTTACGATGCGAACCGCTGGTTCGATCATGTGGAAAAGGCCATGTTGCTGCTGGAGCAGCCCGAGTACTACAAGAATGCGCGTTTTGGCTATGTGCGCGGCAGTGAGCCGGTGGCCTATGTTCGGGCGATTCGGGGGCGGTATTTGGCCTACCTGGAACAGTGAACAGTTATCAGGGAACAGTTATCAATGAACAATGAACAATTGTCAGGGAACAGTAGAATAAAGAACAAGAAGCGGAAAAACATTGGTTAATAATTGAGCGATAATCCCATTCTCTGTGCGGCGGTTGCTCCGCGCGTTCTGTAAATAACCCGCTCATCAAAAAGCGCTTCATTGACACGATTTTATGACTATATTCGGCTGTATCGTTAAGCATTGCTAGTTGGGCTTTGCTTTACCGAATTAGAAAGTGGCGCAGTGCGGTCCTTGATCGCTCCGACGAATAATTACAGAAAGGCGCGCATCCATGTCAACGGAAGCTGATTCGCTACCCAAACCCCTGCTTTTGCTCATCGCGCTGGCGCAGGGCTTGGTGCTGTTGTTGTTGCATCAGGCAATCGAGTTCAAATTCTGGCCCGGCGGCAATTACCCCTGGTTGTTTTGCTTTTACGCCATGGTGACGGTGGGACCGTTGATGCTGTTGCTGTCTCTGGAAACGGGAGATCAGTGGAAGCGCATTGTGCCCTGGGTGGTGCCGTTTACTCTGGTCGCGGGCGTGCTCGGTTACTACACGGGTGGTCAGGTATTGCCGGAGCCCTATATCGGTTATAGCAATGTGGCCATGGTGTTTGGTTTCACGCTGGCGATTGCGACCTTCAAGGCCTTGATGTATGCCCAGCAGCGGGCAACCGGCGAGCCGTTTCAGTACAGCTTCTTGTTTCAGTTTTCCTGGCGCAACTTCTTGATACTGGGCCTTTCCCTGCTGTTTACCCTGGCGGTGTGGGGCATTCTGATGCTCTGGGGCGCCTTGTTTGAAGTCATCAATATCAACTTTTTCATGGATCTGTTTACCGAGCGCTGGTTCTATTATCCGGCGTTGGCGCTGGCCCATGGTTTCGGAGTAATTATTTTCCGCAGCCAATCGAAAGTGATTGATACCGTCACCCGTATCCAGCAAGCCTTGATGAAGTTCCTACTGGTTTTCCTGGTTCTGGTGTCAGTGTTGTTTTTGGCGGCGCTGCCGTTCACCGGGCTGGCACCGCTGTGGGAAACCGGCAATGGCTCCATGTTAATCCTGTGGATGCAGGGCATTATTTTGTTCTTCCTTAATGCCGTGTACCAGGACGACCCTGAAAGCAGACCCTATCCCGACCCGGTTCATCGTTTTATCTATATCGGAATCGCGCTCCTGCCTGTGTATAGCGCCATTGCATTTTATGGACTGTGGCTGCGGGTGGAGCAGTACGGCTGGACGCCCGCGCGCAGTTGGGGCTTCTTGGTGTGGGCCTTCTTCGCGTTGTTTTCAATCGGTTACCTGTGGGGCATTATCCGCCTGCGCGATCATTGGCTGCGGCACCTAAGCTGGGTCAACGTGCGCCTGGGCTTGCTGGTATTGGCCACGATGTTGCTGATTAATTCGCCGTTGCTGGATTTTCGCAAGATTTCCGTGTCCAGCCAAATGAATAGACTGGCGTCGGGCGAAATGGAGCCAGACGACATCGATCTGTACTATTTTCGTCGCAACCTGGCCAGGCCGGGCTATGAAGCTTTACAGGAATTAAAACCACGGATCGCGGAAACCCACCCGGAGATTGCCGAGCAGATAGACAACTGGTACACATCGCAGTCGCCCCAGCGGCAGGATTTCGGTCGCGAATATCTCCTGGAATCCCTGGAGCTTTACGGTGGAACCTCTATTCCGGAATCGTTGGAAGACGCTCTCTACGATTTCGCGGACCAGAACCGTTGGCGACTGTCCGGCCCCGGGGATCTACTGCTGCTGCAAGTGGACATGGACGGCAACGGACAGGATGATTATGTGCTAATCGAATCGCAAAGCGGCTATCGATATGCCACGCTGTTTTACCGCGCTGTGGATGGCTGGCACTTCAGCAACATGACCCCTTCTTTTTCTCCGAGCCTTACCGGCGACAGTTTGCAGGAGTCTCTGGAAAAAGGCCGGTGGCAAACCATAGACCCGCGCTGGCGAAAACTGGACATCGGCGGGAATGTTTTCATTGTTCAGTGAACAATGAAACAGGGAACAGTGAACAGGGAACAGTGAACAGGGAACAGTGAACAGGGAACAGTGAACAGGGAACAAATAATTGGCGGGAGGAGCGAAAGGAATGAGCGGGGAAATGGAGGATAAGTCTTATAAGTTTGCGGTTCGGGTGGTGAACGCTTATAAGTTCTTGGTGGATCAGAAGCGGGAGCATGTGCTTTCAAAACAGTTCTTGCGCTCTGGGACTTCCATTGGCGCTAACATAGCAGAGGCGCGGGGCGGAATTTCTAAAGCCGATTTTTCAGCCAAACTGTCCATAGCGTACAAGGAGGCACTCGAAACCAAGTATTGGTTGAAGCTCTTAAAGGATACGAACTACCTTGAAGTAAGGAGTTTTGAAAGCATGCACTCTGACTGCGACGAGCTGTGTGCAATTTTGTTCACCGCCGTCAAACAAGCAAGAGCCATCGACCAGCAATGAAACAAATAATTTATTCAGATTTTTCTTGTTACCTGTTACCTGTTACCTGCTACCTGTAAACTGAGCCCCCATGGTTATCGTTCCGACTGAAAAAAGTTTTGACTGGCAGTATACACCCGCGGTGTTACTGAGTCTGGTGATGATCAATGTTCTGGTGTTTTTCCTGTATCAATCGGGGGACAATACCAAGTTGATGCAGGCCTTTGCGTCCTACCAACAGCAGCAACTGTTTGACGTTGAATGGCCGATCTACCGCAAATATCTGGTTGCCCGGGACGAGCAGGAACTGGCTGATGATTATCAGGCGGCCATAGAGGAAGGGTTCGGGGTCGACGTGCAGTTTGCGCTGCTGGTGGACTTTGATTTTAAATCCTACATCGATGCCAATGGCCGCGAACATTTTACCAATACCCATTACGAGGATTGGCGTAACGCCAGAGCCATAATCAATCGTCAGTTGGAGGCGATTAGTTTTCTGAATTTTGGATTAATACCCAATGACATGAATGTCGTGTCCTTGGTAAGCCACCAGTTTTTGCATGGCGACATGATGCATCTATTGGGCAATATGTTTTTCCTGGTAATCTGTGGCTTCGCCGTTGAGGCAGCCATTGGCCACCTCCGTTTTTTTCTTTTCTATCTGATAACAGGCGTGGTCGGCGGTCTGGCCTACGCGGTTATGGATCTAAAAAGCGGCACATCGCTGGTGGGCGCATCGGATGCAATCAGCGGGGTGATGGCCATGTACCTGGGCGTTTTCCGGCTGCGTAAGATCGAGTTTTTCTATTGGTTTTTCGTGTTTGTCGGCTATTTTAGAGCGCCCGCGCTGCTGATTTTGCCGATTTATATTGGCAAGGAAGTTTTCGACTATTTTAACGACGCCGGCTCGAATGTCGCCTTTATGGCTCATGCCGGTGGATTTGCCGCCGGTGGCTTGTTGATGATTGCGTTCGCTCGGATCACTCCTACGTTAATTAATGAAGAATACGTCGAGGAGGATCAGGACAGCAATCCATATCAGGAGCAGCTCGCCAAAATATATCGGAGTATAGAGAACTTTCAATTCCGGCCAGCGCGGAAAGCACTCGAAGCCATGATCAAGGAACACGGGCTAAGTTTCGATCTCGCCCTGCTGCGCTACAACCTGTTGCGAATCGATAAAGCACAAGGTTATCAATCCGCCATCGATGATTTGCTCGGTTTTAAAGTAAGCCGGCCCGATCAATACGGACAGCAGGGAAGGGTCTGGCTCGAAAATCCGGACATTCATCAGTCGCTGGGCGACGAAACCGCCGTCAACATCGGCCTCGGTCTGGCCACCAGGGAGCAATTTGGCACGGCGGAACAGGTCCTGGAATTGCTGCGCGGCCGCAACAGTCAGCATCCACAGCTTGGCGTGCTGGCGCGCAAGCTGTCGCAAGTGGCGGCCTCTCTCAATCAGCGCCGCAAGCAAAAGGCCTATGAGCAGTTCGCGGATCAGCTAATGACAGCACCGGGCGCGGGGAACCAGTAATGGATTATTGTAAGTATCATCCCTTAACCCCGGCGACCTATAGCTGCCGAGTGTGCCACACCTACAATTGCGATAGCTGTGTGGATGAAAGTGATCCGCGCAAAGGCGAACGATGTTTCACTTGCGCCCGGCCCGTCGAGCACCTCGGAGCAATTAATCAGGCAATCCCGTTTTGGCGCCGGTTGGAAGAGAGTTTTCGCTATCCCCTGGCGACCCGAACCCTGGTCTTGATAGTTGCGGTATCCTTGCTCGGCAGTGTGCTCGCGTATCTGCCCCTAGCCATTCTCTGGTATTTAATGGTGACCGGTGCATTCCTGAAATACTGCTTTAGTTGTTTGAAGAACACCGCGAGCGGCTTACTTGTGCCGCCCGACATTACCGAGGCCTACAGCGGTGGCTTGGCCCTTATCGGCAGCTTGCTGGCAATGCTGGTTGCCATGGGCGTTGCGGTTTTTGGTGCTTACCAATATTTCGGGCCGCAAATTGCCGGTTTGCTGGGCTTTCTGATTATCCTGGCCCTGCCCGCCGTGGTAATCCTGTTCGGCATGACGGACAGCGTTGCCGAAGCGCTGAACCCGCTCAATCTATTGCGTCTGATTGCCGCCGTGGGCTTGCCCTACGGGCTGATTCTCGGCTTTGTATTGATGATGTCCGCCTCGGTCAGCGTCATTAACGAATTGATTGGCCACAGCTACTCGATGGTCTCAAATGTGCTGCAGTCGATGGTGGCGAACTACTACACGATCGTCATGTTTCACATCATGGGCTATATGATATTTCAATACCAGGGCGAGCTCGGCTTTACCGCCCGGGAGGACAGTGGCGAATCAGACGCACCGCGAAGTGAACGCGACCACATGGCCGCGAGGATTGATATCAGACTGAAAGAGGGGGATTACAATGGTCTGGTCGAGTTGTTTGACGTTGCCTTGGCGAAGTTTCCCGCGGACAAGGAATTCCACAAACAACGCTTTGAATTTTTTTACGCTACCGGCCGCAAGGAGTTGACCGAAGAGGCGGCAAATCGTTACCTGGACTTTCTGCTTCGCAGTCAGCAGGATTATCAACTGACCACCATCTACAAGCGCGTATTGGCTTTAAGTGCCGGTTATCAGCCCGCATCCGCCAAGGTTCGCCACGAGCTCGCGCTCGCCTGCAAGAACCGCGGCGACTCGTTGTCCGCGATAAAACTCATTAACGGTATGCACAAACAGTTCCCCGACTACCCCCAGTTGCCGGAAGCTTTCGAACTGATGGCCGACGCGCTTGAAGATATACCCAACAAGGCCGAACAGGCGCAAAAATGCCGCCAACTGGCGAACAGTCTGGCGGAACGCCGACCGACCGAGAAACAATCGAAAAAAGCCAAACGCCCCGTGTTTGGTGCCAAAAAGCCCACGAAGCCAGACCCCGATCCCGAGTCATCGCAAGAGCCCGAAACGGAAGGTCCGCAGGAACTAACGCCGATTGAGTTCAAGTAACCAGGGAACAGGTGACAGGGAACAGGTAACAGTTAAAAAAGTTTCCTCTTCCCCGTATGCAAGACGGCGAAATTGGAATTCAAACGTTGTCGCCACCATTCAAAACCCACGAAACAAACCCCTGTTCCCTGATTGGCTCACGATTTACCAGCTCTTCCGCGCAAAGCTGCATCGTGCCTAGACTGATACAGCCTCGCGTTCCACCTTGACATTTTTCAATTCGCTCTTCACTTGTCATCTCACATTTCACCTTGACATTTTTTGTGATTCACCATTCACTGTCGTCTCACGTCTCACGTCTCACGTCTCACATCTCACCCAACAATATCCAGCTTCGACCAATTCCCATCCACCGATTCCAACAGGTCTTGTAGAGCCTTGCTTTTCTTGCGGTAATCGTGAGCGTTCCTGTCCCAGCGTTCTTTCACGGATTTGTGCAGCGGGCCTTCGATGGTGCGGATGTGCTTGCCGCGGGCCATGTAGATGCCTTTGCGCTCGTTGTGTTGTTTGTCGAAAGCGGTGTTGCGGGTGGATTTTAGGCAGTGGGGTTCGAATTTGAGGCCGAAGTGGGACGCTTCCTTGAGCATCCATTTGCCAGCGCCATGGCTGAGTTCGGAATCGTCGTAGCCGCCACCCACGTCGGAGTGAACGCCGGGAAACCACACCTGGAGCAGATCCAGGTCGGGTTTGGGCGTCCAGAGGGTGGGGGTAAAGTCTTCCCGGTCTTCGTCGATGGACATGGCGTGGCGGGCATGTTGAACAATTTTGCTCGGCTCGCAATCGTGAAACAGGAATTCCCGTTCGCCCAGCGTGCCCCAAAAGGGAACGGGAATCCCCAGCGAGCCGACTGTGTCCCACACGCCCACGAACTCAATGGGGGTGATGTCGGCAACCGCGTAGTTTTTGCGGAACTTGGTCGCTTGCGGTTCATTGGGCCCGCTGGCCAGGGAGCGCTTGCGGTAAAGTTTGTAGGCGGCAGGAATCTTGTCGGCGTGCTCTCGCGTTAGCAAACCACAGTTGCGGATAAATCCACCCAGGGAGCGGACCGTATAAGCGCCGCGGCTGAAGCCGAAAAAGAATAGTTGGTCGCCCTTGTTGTAGTTGTGAACAATGAAGCGGTAACAGTCCATGATATTTTTATCGATGCCTTCCCCGCGCAATCCGCCGGTAAATTCCTTGCGGTCAGTACCCACGCCCCAATCATAAAAGGCGATTTGTTCAACGCCGTTAACATGCGGCTTTACTGCCCGCGCCATTTGCAACACATTGGTGGCCCCGCCTTGGTCGGGCGAATTCCAGGTGCCGTCGGCAAATATCGCGATTCTTTTCATGTGGAGCTCCTTGGGGGTGATTGGTGGAAGTGTTGGTGAGCGTGAAAAGTGAAATGTGAAAAGTAAAAGGTGAAATGTGAATGGTGAATAGTGAATAGTGAAATTGGGGCGGCGCAGGCGCGAGGCAGCTTTGCGCGGCTGGACGGGTGCTGTTTCGGAGTGAATAGCTGCATGGACAGCAGCGGGACGGGGCCATGGACGGC
>JBBDIU010000134.1:29152-39952 GCA_040880205.1 Cellvibrionaceae bacterium | reverse complement strand
TGAATGGTGAATGGTGAATGGTGAATGGTGAATGGTGAATGGTGAATGGTGAATAGTGAGAGCTGGGCGTGACATAAAAAGTGGACAGGGAGCGTCGCCGGGCGGCGGCGCACTCGGGAAGCGAACACAGGCGGAATTGTAGGGAGTGCATCGGATTGTCCCTATCCTTATTATTCTCGGCGCGAAACTATAACCCAAGTCGCCGGGAACGGACGACCAAGGCCGGAATCACATATTGTTCATTGTTCATTGTTCATTGTTCATTGTTCATTGTTCATTGTTCATTGTTCATTGACCCTTCACCGCCCAAACAATCGATCCAGGCCCTTGTCGATTGCGCTATCCACGGCTTCGTCCGTTTCCTCGTCCACCCGGCCTTCCACTTTGCGGGATTGGCGGGCTTTCTGCCGTTCGGCTTTTTCAGCGGCCGCTTTTTCCGCGGCTGTGGGTTCGCGGGGCTTGGCGTTGGTTTGGTTGTTGCTACCGCTCGCACCAGCCTTGTATGACGCACAGCGGGCACCGAACTCGGGCTGACTGATGACTCCATCATTATTGGTGTCCACCTGGTCGAAGGCCCAGGCCAGCGCGGAGCCTTGGGCTTCGTCCCGGCTTAACTCGGCATTTCCATTTTTGTCCAGAGCGATGGGATCCAAGTTTGCCAAGCCGCAATCATTGTCGGCAACCGACAGACTGGTGGCAAATAAAAGGGCCAGCGCGGCTGCCAGGGAACGCTTATACATTACCTACACCTCCTGGTTGGCGATATTTTCCGCTACCTTAGCACAAAGTGCCTCGAAAATGCCCCACGTTCGCTGCCAGTGGGGGATGTGTGGATGGCAGTGGCAGTAGTGGCGACCGGCCATTCGTTATGAGCGGTACAACAGGCTATCTACAAAATCGACCGCCCGGCACAGTGTATCGGATCCAATCCCGACGGGTGTACGCTAGCGCCTATATTGTGTGCAGGATGATTGTGTGCAGGATGCGCGCCCTGATGCGCTACCCTTAAAAAACAACAAAGTAAAAGGAAAATGGTTATGACTACGACCGCCAACCCCTATGCCGCTCCCAGTGCTGCCGATATTGGAAGTGGTGAATCCACCTATGAACCCCAAGTATTCAGTTTTGCTGGTCGCATCGGCCGGCTCCGCTACCTCGCCTACGGTCTGGCCTGGAGCTTCGCGATTATGGCGGGGGCCGCTCTGCTCGGGGGAGTACTGAGTGTTGTGTCCGGCTCGGCCACGCTTGTTGGTGGCCTTATGCTACTGATGTACGGGGCTATGCTGGTGCCGACCTTCGCCATGGCGGTGCGTCGCTTGAACGATCTCAACTATTCGGGTTGGCTGTCGCTTTTGATGATTGTGCCCTTTGTTAACTTCATTGTGGCGCTGATCCTGATTTTTGCGCCCGGCTCGTCGGGTGAAAACAATTACGGTCCGGCACCTGGTCCGAATTCCACGGGGGTAGTTGTGGCCGCGCTGATTATGCCCGTTGTCGCTGTTATCGGTATTGTCGCGGCAATTGCGCTACCTGCCTACCAGGATTACGTCACACGCGCACAGGCGACGCAAGTCCAGCAACTCGACTGATTGGTTAAAACCCTCCAGGGGGCTGCGAAAGCCCCTCGGACCTGCGCCCCCTCACGCTATTTTTCCGCTTAGCGGCGCTATTTGCCGTTCCCACGAAACATCCAGCCCGACGGATTTCCCCAGGCATACTGCCAACTCGAAATCTCAACGAGGAGGGCATGAGTATGAGCACGATATATCGATACGCATTGGTGATCACCCTAACGATGGGCTGGTGTGGGGTCGCGTTTGCCGATGGCAGTTCTGGTGCCGTTCAGCACACAACAACATTTCAGGACATGGCGATACGAACGACGGGAGCGGGTCGCGACCTGATCTTCATTCCCGGCCTGAGCAGCAGCTACCAGGCGTTTGCCGACATTTGCGATGCGGTTAAATCGGCCCACCGTTGTCATCTCGTGCAGTTGCCTGGCTTTGCGGGCCAGCCGCCACTGGACAATGTCAGCGAAGGCTTTCTGGAACCGGTCACCGCGCAGTTGGTGGCCTACATTCGCGAATCGCAACTGGACCGGCCGGTATTGGTCGGGCACAGCCTGGGCGGTTTTGTGGCATTGTTGATTGCCAGTCAGTATCCGGACCTGGTGCACGGATTGGTGATAGTGGATTCCCTGCCGTTTTTGCCCGCCGCGCAAAACCCGGCGGCAACCGTGGAGCAGATGCAGCCCGTCGCCGCGCGGATGAAGTCCTCCATGCTGGCGCAAAGCGCCGAGGCCTACGAACGGCGCATGCCCACGCAATTGATGGGCATGACGCGCGACCAATCGCGACTGGATACTTTAATGGAATGGGGGCTCGCCTCCGACCGCGTTACCATCGCGCAAGCCATGTACGACATGTACACAATGGACATTCGCTCCCACCTGGATCGGGTTACCGCGCCGGCCAAGGTCCTCGGTGCCTGGGCCGCTTACGAGTCCATGGGTTCCACCAAGGAAGCAACTCTGGCAATATTCGAACAGCAATATCGGCTGCTTGATAACAAGTCAATCCACATGTCCGAGGCGGGCTACCATTTTCTGATGTGGGACGACCCCGAGTGGCTGATCAATCATCTGCACACCTTTCTATCGGAATCTTGATGGACGCTTCCCGGACAGCGCACGCGCCGCTCCCGGACTTGCGGTTGGACCAGCAATATTGGCTGGTCCAGCTTTTGTTTTGGAGCCTGTTCCTGTTCTTTAACCTGTTCATGGCGGTACTGTTTCCGCCGGTGCAAGCTATTAGCATTACCGTGCCGACCTTGCTGTCCACATTCCTGTTGTTTGCAACACACGGTCTGCACCGCCTTTATCAACATCGCGCGGCATCCTGGCCGTTATACAAGGTGCTTGGCAACACTGTTTGGATTCTACCTTTGTGCGCGCTGCTCGCACAATTGGCGATGTTCTTCGTGATAACCGGCTTGCAGCGTTATTTGCCCACCGCGACTGCCGGCATGACGCCCTACAAGGTCGGTTGGTTTGCGTTGTACGCGTTGAACACCACGGTAATCCTGGTGATCTGGAGCACGGTCTATTTATTGTTTGTACATTACCGCCGGTCCAGACAGGTCGAAACCGCCTACTGGCGGTCCCAGGCGTTATTGCACGATACAGAACTACAGTTCTTGCACAGCCAGATCAATTCGCATTTTCTGTTCAATGCAATGAACAATTTACGCGCGCTAATTCGTGAAGACCCTGAACTGGCGAGGGAGCGATTAACCCAGTTGGCCAGTTTGCTGCGGGCGGTGCTGCAAGCGAACAACAAGGATCGGATTTCCCTGCAAGAAGAACTGGCCCTGGTGGAAGCCTACCTGGCCTTGGAATCCTTGCAGTACGAACGGCGTTTGCGGGTAATCTGGTCGGTTGACGAGCAAGTCAAGGCGATCGGCATTCCGCCGATGTTGGTGCAAACCCTGGTGGAGAATTCGGTGCGACATGGTATTGCGCAAGTGCCGGGAGGCGGTGATATCGAGATTGAAGCCAAATTGCTGGACGAAGAGGTGGTTATTCGCATCCGTAATCCGGTCAACGCTGCCTCGCAAGCCGGCGGGCAGGGGATCGGCCTGAAAAACGCGCGGCGTCGTCTGAGCGCTTTGTTCCGTGATAAAGCCAGTCTGCGGCTTAGCCAGGATAACAACACCATGACTGCCGAGCTGAGGTTGCCTTCATGAACATTGTCATGGTGGAAGACTCGCGACTGGCGCGCAATGAATTGCGCGAACTCATGAAGCGGTTTCCAGAACACCGTATCGTCGGTGAAGCGGAAAACGTGGCCGAGGGAATAGCGCTAATTGATGCCGAGCGGCCCGATCTTGTCTTGCTGGACATCCAATTACCCGATGGCGACGGATTCAGCCTGCTGGAGAAAATCGAGCATGTACCTCAGGTGGTATTTACCACCGCCTACGACGAACATGCTTTGGCCGCCTTCGCGGTGAATGCCCTGGACTACCTGCTCAAACCCATCGAGCACGAGCGCCTGGCGCAAAGTCTCGCGCGCGCCGCCAAGGCCAGTGAACCGGTGCCCCACGGCCGGGCAAAAAAGTCCCGCGACGATCAGATATTCATCCGCGATGGCGAACGCTGTTTTTTTGTGCGCCTGACCGATGTCTACTTCTGTGAGGTGGAAGGCAACTATACGCGGGTATACTTCAGTAACCAAAAGGCACTGCTGTCCCGCTCGCTGGGTTACTTGGCCGAACACCTGGACGAGCAGATTTTTTTTCGGGCCAATCGCCAACAGCTGGTCAACCTGGACTTTGTTGAGTCGGTGGAGCCTTGGGTAAACGAAGGCTTGTTGTTAAAGCTCAAGCAAGGCATGGAAGTGGAAGTGTCCCGCCGCCAGACCAAATTGCTACGCGATTTAATGGCGCTTTAGTTCTCTCGCGTGAAGCGTTCTCCGGCATGAAGAGGTACTAATCTTTCGCGCTGGGCAGGAATTTCCCACGCGTTTTTTCAACTATTCGGGCGGGAAAGCTTTCCCATTAGTGCTCCGGGTTGGCAATTACTGGTCTGGGTCGGCAATGCGCCGCACACTCACAGTTTGGGCGGCGGGGTAAACGGCTGGGCCAAATTGGTTGTAAACAGCCACATCGGCGGCATCGCGGCCGTAGCCGAGTGCGACGTAGCCGCCTCGCAACTCTGGTTGTGTTGGGTCGAAGGTGTACCAGCGATAGCCAATATAAGCTTCAAACCAGGCGTGCAAGTCCATGGGCTCCAACTCGTTTAGGTAACCCACCACCATGCGCGCCGGAATGCTGAGGCCACGACTAAGCGCAATACCGAGATGCGCCAGATCGCGGCACACGCCCGACTGCCGCATGTTGACCTCCACCGCTGAAATCGGAAAATCGCTGGTTTCCACGTCGTAGCGAATGTTATTGCGCACCCAGCTTTCAATGGCGGCCACCTGATCGTAGCCCAGTTGTTGGCCGGCGGTTATTGACGCCGCCATCTGATTGAAGCGGTCCGACTCACAATAACGGCTGGGTAGCAGGTAGTTGAGTACCGCGTCCGGCAGGTTTTGGATTTCAATAAAAGGCGCGCCCGGCGTCCGGTCCGTTTCGTCGGCGGTCATGACTTCGGCGGCGGTGTGGATGGAAAAGCGTCCCGGCGGTGCGATCAAACGTTGGCACAAATTGCCATAAAAATCGGTAAACTCAAACGCCGCTACGCTCGGGGTCAGTTTATATTCCTCGCTGGCCACCCATTGCTGGGCACCACTGCGCGGCCGCAACATGAGAATAAAAGGCGTGGGCACCTCAATATCAAAGGTCAAATCACAACTTGTATGTAGCCACATAGGGAATTCCGATGGAGTAAAATAGACTGTGCTTCGTACCGGCGGTGGTGCGAAAAACAGTGCGCATGGTACCTCCGCGTCACTTGAACGCTGCAAAAAAGCTATGTATTTCGACTTGCTTCTTGAATGGCTGTCAGTGCGGTTTTGAGGGAGGGCAGATCCTGTTCGACAACAGTCCAGATGGCATCGAGATCCAAGCCCAAGTAATCATGTACCAAAACGTTGCGAAAGCCTGCGATGGCCCTCCAGGGAATGTCAGGATACCTATTCTTAACAGTGGGCGACAGGCGCTGACTCGATTCAGCCAAGACTTGCAGGTTTCTAACCGTGGCATCCTGCACCAAGATTGAAGAATAAAATTGCTGTTTGGTCTCGGTGTACGTGACGATCCGTCGAATACATTCGAGCATGTGCTCAACATAGAGCAAATTGTCCTTAACCCCTACCGGCGGATCATCGTTCACAGTGGCCGGGCCTCGCGAATCACTTGGTCATGTATCCTGGGGTGGAGCGCTTTTTCCGTTACCACGTCGACTCTGCGGTGCAAGAGGTCACTTACGTCCATCAAGAAACCGCCCAGAGCGAGGCCGCTCCTACCTTCTTCCAGCTCCACCAGCAAATCCACATCGCTGTCGGGGCGAACGTTGTCGCCCGCCATGGAACCGAATACGCGGATGTTCTTCACGCCATTCTTTTTAGCGAGCGCCAAAATATCCAGGCGGTGGTTTTCAATTAGCGAGTTCATTCAAAACACCTTGCGACCGTACCTGCCGGGGCCATTGGGTAGTCTAGCGCCGCGAGAAAGTTAGGAAAACTAAGTAGTTGCCATCCTTTGAGCTACACTATTCCCGGAGCCGACAATAAACTCTAACAAGGACCTGCCATGGCGTCCACAATTCCCGGATCCTCATTTTGGGATCGTTTCAAGAGCACCAGCACCGACCTTGGCGATAAGCCCTGGCTGGCCCGACGAGAGTGGGCCAGCCCGGTGATTAAGAGCGAGGCCAAGGCGGTGTTGTGGTTTGCCTGGATTTTTGCCCTGTTCTGGAATGCCATCGCCATACCCATCGCTGTCGCCGCCTTGCCGGACATACTGGGCGGCGATGCGAAAGCACTGATCGTACTCCTTTTTCCGCTTGCCGGCATGGGCTTGTTGGCCTGGGCGGTGACAGTCACCCAAGCGTGGCGACGGTTTGGGCACACGCCGCTGACCCTGGACCCGTTTCCTGGTGCTGTCGGTGGTCAGGTGGGCGGCACCCTGGAGCTGCCCTTGCCCTATGATCCCAACACCCTGTTCAGTGCCACCCTGACGTGCCTGTACAGTTATATGACCGGCTCCGGGAAAAATCGTCGTCGCACTGAGCGCGCGGTGTGGCAGCGCGAGGGCTTCGCCCATACCCGCGCCTATGGCGGCAAAACCCGATTGGAAATTCTTTTCGATGTGGACGATAATTTGCCGGCTTCGGATGTCAAGAAACGCAGTCGATATCACCTGTGGCGCTTGCAGGTGGAAGCGAAGCTACCGGGAGCCGACTTCGACCGCAGCTTTGAAATTCCGGTTTTTCCCACCGGGGAAAAGGCGCAACAGTTGCGCGCGCTGAGTACCGAACACGCCAGCGCCGCCGAACAACGCATGAACGCCATTGAAGAAGTACTGGATATTCGTCAGATTGCCGATGGCGTTGAATTGTTTTATCCCGCCTTTCGCAAACCGGCCGCCAGTATTTTCGGACTGATCGGCGGCGCTTTTTTCTTTGCCACGGGACTATTCATCGGCTATTCCGGTGGCCCCATTGTCTTCCCCATCTTTTTTCCGCTCATGGGTGGTTTCCTGTTTGTTTATTGCCTCTACAGTTTGTTCGTCAGCTTGCGCGTTCGCCTCGACGGCCAACACCTGCAAACCGACAAATACATCCTGGGCCGGCGCGTGGGCGGCGAGACCGTCCCGCGCACCGAGGTCCGCTGTTTAACATTAAAAGAGGGTCACAGCGCCTCCAGCGGCAACAAACACACGGTGTACTACAAACTCCAGGCGATTACGCACGGGGGCAAGCGCGTTGCTATCAGTCGCAACTTGCCGGGCCGGGATACGGCCAATCATGCCTTGGAGTCATTGAGTCTGCTCACCGGCGTACCCGGCGAAACCCATGCTACCAGCCGGAACGCGGTTTCCTGATACCACGCACATCACAAAAGCAGGCAGTATCAAGTGATCGCCCGCGGGGCTCAAGGGGCCCCCTCGTTCCTTGCCATGTTCCACCCGGTATGAAAAACTCTGCGGTCCTTGTTTATCCCCACACATGGGCTCCAGTCATGTTGATAACGCTCACTCGCCGGCAGTGCCTTTTGTTTTTCATACTGTTCGCCACCTTGCTGACCGCCTGTTCCGATGCACCGCCTCCCGAACCGGAAGTCTCTAGCGCCGCGGCACCGCTGGGAAGACTACCCGACACCGTTGAGCCACTTCACTACCGTTTGCGGCTGACCATTGACCCGCGGCGGGAGCGGTTTGCTGGCGAAACCGCAATCGATATCCACATGGCCGAGCCGGGCGACACGATTTGGTTGCACGGTCTCGGTCTGGACGTGACGGCATTGAGCGCCAGCCTGGCTGACGGTGAAGTGATGGCGGGGGAGTACGAACAAGTGGCCGACGTCGGTGTGGCCAAGCTGACTTTCCCCAATCCTTTGCCGCGGGGAAAGGCCACCTTGTCGTTCCACTACAGCGCGCCTTTCAATACCAGTTTGGAGGGGCTCTACAAGGTGACTGCTGGCGGCGAGGATTATGCGTTTACCCAGTTCGAGGCAACCTCGGCGCGGTTCGCCTTTCCCGGCTTCGACGAACCCGCCTTCAAGGTGCCCTTTGATATTACCCTGGAAGTGAATGCCAACCATACCGCGGTAACCAGTACGCCGGCGGTGGAGGAAGGCCAATTGGACAATGGCAACCGCCAGATCCGGTACCAAACCACCGAGCCATTGCCTACCTATTTAATTGCCTTTGCGGTGGGACCGTTGGATCAACGTGCCGGTGAACCCATCGCGGCCACGCCTTTGCGCGAAACTCCAATCCCCTTTACGGCTTACGCGGTGCAAGGCAAGGGTGATCAATTGCGTTTCGCACTGGAAAACACCGAAGATATTGTCCTGGCCCAGGAGGAATACTTCGGCCATGCCTACCCTTTTGAAAAACTCGGCATTATCGCCGTACCGGATTTCGGCGCCGGTGCTATGGAAAACGTGGGAGCCATCACTTACCGCGAGCAATACCTCTTGCAGTCCGAAGCTACGCCAGTCGCCATGCAACAGCGTTTTATTCTCGTCCATGCCCACGAACTCGCGCATCAGTGGTTTGGCAATCTGGTAACCCCCGAGTGGTGGGACGATATTTGGCTGAACGAGGCCTTCGCCACCTGGATGGCCACCAAAACCATGGACCAATTGCAGCCCGAGGCCGGATACCGGCAACGGATGCTGGACAGTGCACTGTCTACCATGGAAATGGACCGCCTCGTAAGCGCCCGCCAGATTCGCCAACCGGTTGTGTCCCACCAGGATATCGGCGCGGCCTTTGATGGCATTACCTATCAAAAAGGCGGTGCCGTGCTGTCCATGTTGGAAGGCTTTATTGGCGAGCAGGATTTTAAGCGGGGCATACAGCATTATATGACGCAGCATCGCTTCGGCAACGCCGACGCGCGGGATTTCGTGCGAGCCATTGCCGCGACCCGCAACGATTTACCGGAAGGACAGGTGGAAGCGGCTTTCTTCTCCTTTCTCGAGCAGCCGGGCACACCCCTGGTGGATTTGGGTTGGCAATGCGATGAGGAGGAATCCAGCGCGACCGTCCGCGTGGAGCAGTCGCGCTACCTGCCGGTGGGCTCTCTGGGTGACCCCGATAAAACCTGGTTGTTGCCGTTATGCATTGCCTTTGAGGACAACGGAGAGCGACGTCAACACTGTGAACTGATCAGCGAACAGGAACAGGATTTTCAAGTGGGCATCCGCAGTTGTCCAGGCGCGATCATTCCCAACGCGGATGCTTCCGGCTACTACCGCTGGACCATGGCGGAAGCGCTGTGGGAAACCCTGCTCAATGGTGGGATTCTCAATGAACGTGAGCGGCTGGCGGCGGCGAACAGTCTCAGCGGTGATTTCCACGCGGGCGGGTTGGACGCGCGGCAATACTTCGCCTTGCTGCCGCTGTTGCTGAATACCGACAATGCCCAGGTGGCGAGTACACCATTGGACGACGTGTACCTGATCGAGCAACATATGGTTCCGGACCAGCACCGAGCTGAATTCCGCGCCTTGGTGGCCGAGCTTTATCGCCCCATCTACCAAAGCGTCAGTTTGGACAAAGCGCTGGAGGATGCGGACCAGATCCGCCTGCGCGTCAGTATGCTGCAATTGTTCGCGCTGCTGGTGGAGGATGAGGCGGTGCGCGAACAACTGCACGAACTGGCGACTCGCTACATCGATTTCGACGCGAACCGGGGTTTCGACACGGACCGGCAACTGCATCCCGAAGTCCTCGATTCCAATATCCGCGAAGTGGCATTGAGTACCGCCGTGGCCATGGAAGGGCGCGCATTCGCGGATTTACTGCTAAGCCATTTCCATAACAGCGACAACGCCGTATTGCGCGAGGAAATTCTGCGAGCGCTAACCGAAAGCAAGGATTCGCAATTTCGCGCCGAACTTCGCGCGCTCAGCCTGTCCGATCAGCTGCGCGATAACGAAGTGGGGCACATCATCGAACCACTGATGGACAAGGCCGAAAGCCGGGATGAAACCTGGCAATGGTTGCGAGCCAACCTGGATGCGGTGGTGGAACGCAGTCCGTCCTGGTTTCAAGGCCGCGTCATCGAATACGCCGACAATTTTTGCAGCGAGTCCCGCTACGAGGAGATCGACCGGGAGCTGAGCGAAAAAATTACATCACTGCAACGCGGCTCCCGAAGTCTCGCCAATACCCTGGAAGAAATCCGCTTGTGCGCGGCACTGGTGGAGGAACAGGGACCCAGTGTTCAGGTCATGCTTGGCGGCGTGCCCCCGTAAGTCGAAAAGAATAAGCGAACGATAGAAGGGTAGGGCTGAGAAGTAGCAGTAGTTGGGTGCCGAGATTTTCCCGGGGGTTTTTCTCCCGTTTGCTGCTGGGTGGGCATTTCGAAATCGCATGAATACGTCCGTGTAGCTCCGGCACTTCATCCCTGAAGTGACGGTTTCGAAATGCCCACCCCAGCACCAAACTCCTACTGTGGCACCGGAGCCTTCACCGTCCTTTTCGAGGAATAACATAGGGGAAATTGGAAGGCCAAGTCTCTAATCTCTAATCTCTAGTCGCTAGTCACATTTCACATTCCACATCTCTCATCCAAATGGCACATAGCTAAGCCAATCGACGCTGTAGGTTGCGGTGTTT